>JABABO010000205.1 GCA_014238195.1 Kordiimonadaceae bacterium
AAAATTCGACCATTTTCAGGGCGCATAGCCACCAATTCGCCCGATGAAAGCGCCATAACAACAGCTGAACTGTCCACAGCAGGACTAGCAGCCCCAAGCATGCCCGCCGATTCTGCAATACCAACCTGATCCCAAATCAAAGTACCACTAGCGGCATCGATCGCCATCATTAAATTATCGTGTGTAATTGCATAGACTTTGCCGCCAATCGCTGTGGGAGCGCCGCGAAACGGCACCCCTGCATCATAGCGCCATATCTCGCGGCCAGTACTGGCATCCAGTGCAACTATAAAACCATAACCAGATGTCGCAAAAACCGTACTATCCATATAGGCCACACCGCCACCAAAACCCACTTTTGACCGCTCTTCAGATTTAATCTCAGCAGTCCATAAATTGCGCCCTGTATCCAGTGCAACGGCACTAACACTGCCTTTAACGTCGACCACAAACACACGGCCATCTGCTGAAATGGGGCCTGTTATCATGCGTTCATAGGCTTGATTACCGCGGCCAATATTTGTTCGCCAAGCCTGTGATAATGTATCTGGCAGCGCTAAGTGTTGGACAGCATGCACAGAATTACCCCCAGGTTGAGCCCAATTTTTATTCTGGTAAGGGCGTGGCAGTGTCACAGGCAAACCCGCTATTGCTGCATCCGCTTTTAAGTCTTGGGTCGCGGATAAAACAGCGATGCGTTCCCGTCCTTCATCGTCATACGCATCCTTTGGCTTACTGCTACCACTAAACAAAGAACAAGCCCCCAAAACGGTGGTCAAAGCACAAACAAAAGTAAAACGAACACTTTGTTTCATCATTGGTTTTCCTCTGTTTCGCTGGATAAGCTAGGTTCCTTAAGGGGTACAACAGGTTCCTGATCAATCTGAACACGGGCTTTATCTTCAAGCATGGCACGGAAATCGTTTGCCCGTGCTTTAATGTTTGCAGGTGTTTCAATATCACCAGCTAGAGCCCTGAAATGGCTTAATGCTTCTAAGTCATTGCCTTGTTTCAAATCAATCAGAGCCATGTGTTCAAGCGCAGAATAATACCAAGGTCGTCCTTTTACCGCGAGAGAGGCAAAGCGCCCTTTCGCTGTATCCAAGTCTTGCTTTTCACCAGCAATAAGCATGGCAGCCAGCAAGTTTGCTAGTTCTGTTAAAGCTTCATCGCCTTCGGCTTCACCGATAAGCGTATCATAAGTGTTGAGAGCCGCATCAGTATCACCTGATTTTGTTTGCGCAGCAGCGACACGTAATTGCGCTAAAGCACGGTATCCTTCTCCCAAGTTCGGCATAGCCTGCTGCCAGATAGCAATGCTATCAGCGCCGTCAATTACCGAAGCTTCAAGGGCTGCGTTATAAATAGCAGCATTAGCGTCTTCCCGCTCAGACTTCAGATAATCGTAGCCTTGATTACCCGCAACAATCAGAACGACACCAATGCAAAGGGCAACTGCATATTTGCCATAGGCTTTCCAAAGCATCTGCAAACGCTCTCGCCTAATTTCTTCGTCAACTTCTTGAAAGACTAGATCGGGGTTATTATCCGACACGCCCTGCTCCTCAGCATAAATCCGCGATCTATTGCGGTCTTGATAAAATTCTGAATGAACAGCGTTAGGATTAACCAACAATGCCCATATTTTCGCGGCTACAATAGCCAAAGCATTTGCATTAAGCAAACATCTAGTTTGATTAAAATAAGCCTATGGCAAAATCATGGCGAGAAACAATCAAATTAGCCATTTTTCGTCAGCATTCATAAGGGGTTACAATATGAAGTTAGGCATTATGGCCCTTCATTTTATAAGTTTGGGCATCGCCTGGAAATTTACGGTCCCTTACTTCTTCCGCATATGCTTCAACCGCACCCGCAATGTCACTGCCGATTTCTGCGTAGCGTTTGACGAACTTGGGATTAAAACTGAACAAACCCAACATATCTTCGGTTACTAATATTTGGCCGTCACATTCATTACTGGCACCAATCCCTATAATCACATTAGAGACCTCGGCGGTAATTTTATTGGCGAGAGGCTCAGTTACACCTTCCAACACCGTAGCAAAAGCACCAGCATTGGCAATTGCGGCAGCATCATCAATGATTGGTTGCCATTCGTCTATTGTACGTCCATGTGCGCCGTATCCACCATATTTATGAACACTTTGGGGCATCAAACCCACATGCCCCAGCACTGGAATGCCCCGATCTACAAGAAATTTGACAGTTCCCGCCATTTCTTTACCGCCTTCAAGCTTCACAGCCCCTGCCCCGGTCTCACGCAGTACACGCGCAGCATTTCGAAAGGCCTGTTCCTTGCTTTCCTCATACGTTCCAAATGGCATATCAATCACCACCAACGCTTTTTTAGCGCCGCGCATGACAGCACGCCCATGACTGATCATCATCTCTAAAGTCACACCAAGTGTATTATCCATGCCATACAGCACCATGCCAACGCTATCGCCCACCAAAAGAAAATCACAAACTTCATCCAAGCGTGCAGCCATGGGCGTGATATAAGCTGTCAGCGATACAACAGGCATTTTCCCCTTACGATCAGAAATATCCTTGGCAGTACGCCTTCGGACCATCGGCGACAGTTTGACATCATCTTTTGGCGTAGTTGACATATCTTCAATCCTTTTTCAGTTGATACACATGCCTAAGCATAGAATTAGGCCAGGCTGGTTATACTGTTTTTTGAAAGAAAAGCAAAGGCGCTGACGTTAAAATAGAGCAAACCAACGAGTAAAGAATTATTAGAGAACCTATTTACATCAGGTATCGCGATTAAAGGCACCCTTCGTCAAGCATATCAACTGCTAAAACCCTAATATCTAAAGCTTTAGCAACAGCTACCCTTTCCTGAAAAGAATCATCGACAAATATAGCTTTTGCATGCTTGATAACTTTATGTTTTGGTGATCCATCAGTGATGTGAAAAACTTGATTAAAAATATTTTGCAATCGGTACTTTTGTAAAGTTTCCTGCAGATCATGTGCATGTCTGGTAACTAGGTACACGGGATAGCCCTTATTGATACAGGCATAAACAAATGACACCGCTTTTATGTTTACACCACTTTCATTAATGAGACAATCATCTAGATCAATGTATAAACTATCCATATCATATGACCCAACAAGCTTTACATCAAAGGCACGCTCTATGCGAAAATCTCCCTTTATGGTTTTTGGAACAGAAACA
>JABABO010000254.1 GCA_014238195.1 Kordiimonadaceae bacterium
CGTCGCCCTCCGCATGACCCCCGCTCTCAGCGCTGGCGTCATTCAGGTCAACATTCACGCCAGCGTTTGAACCCGTGTAAGAAGCCACATCAACCCCGTCGCCGCCGTCGAGGCTATCTGCACCCGCGCCGCCTTCAAGAGTGTCATTGTCGCCGTTACCGTAAAGGGTATCTGCACCCACGCCGCCATACAATATGTCATCGCCAGCAAAGCCGATGATCTCATCATGCGAGTCAAGCGAGTCAAAGCCAGTAACATCTAAAGGCAGGATATCGTTACCAGAAGTGCCCTCGATTGCACCTTCGGTAATATCCACATTAATAGTGCCAAGAACAAGATCGCCAGAACCCTCACCATCATTGACAGTGACTGTCACCACGCCATCCGCTGCCCCTGTATATTGAATAGCTATTGGATTCGACAGATAGGTGTTAATTTCCGCAACCGTACCTGTCAGTACCAAGATGCTGGAGACAGAGCCACTGACCGTCACACCATCACCGTCGCTGGCATCAAAGATGCCTGTGTCAGCTTCTAGCGTCACAGTTATATCACCCGTAGTATCCACATCGGCAAAAGTAACCGGGGTAGAAGTAACCGGGTCCGACAGATCAAAATCACCTTCGGTATTTTCAACAAAACTCACACCCGCTGTCAAACCTGTCACAGTCGGATCGTCATTGACCCCAGTTATGGCTATGGTGAGGATTTTCGTCGTGTCATCGGCGGATTTGACAGTCACCGTGTCCTCAAGCGTATCATTAACAGCCAAGCCCTGAACATCAGCGTTGCTGTTATACAAGTTATAGCTCCAGTCGCCGTTCGATTGAATGGTAAAATCGCCATAGCTGGCACCATCATCAAAGGTCGTATTGAAACTTTCTTGATCAGAGCCATCGGCGTCGCTTATGGACAGCGTGCCGCCAATACTGGTATCATCTTCGCTCAGCGTGTTGTTAGGGGAAAGGTCCCCAATAACCGCAGAAGTATTTGCAGGAGAACCTGCATAAGTGATTTCCGCATGTTCAACAAATTCCGTATAAGTTACACCAGTAATCGTAATAGAATTGCCTGAAGGCGGCCATTGGAGAATGAGGACATTTGAACTCAGGTCGACATTAATAGATACATTATTACCAGCAGGAATTGAATCGCCAACCCCGAAGCTGCCCGTTATGCCAGCGCCTGACAAATCAAGTACGTCAGCCGAAAAATCAAAATTATATATAGTATCATGGCCCCAGCCACTGTCGACGGCAAAGACATCCGCGCCAGCGCCGCCTGTTAACTGATCATTGCCGGCACCACCATTAAGGGTGTCGTCACCTGCATTACCAAATAACGTATCATCGCCATCACCGCCATTCACGAATGTAACATCGCCTATTGTTCTGATCTCGTCGTCATAGTCGGAACCTTCAATAGCTTCAATATTATTAAGGATATCACCCTCAGCATGGCCGCCGGATATGCTGCCATCTACCAAGTTTAGCATTACTGCTTCAGTAGAACACGCATAGGAGACGGTGTCAAAGCCGCCAGCACCATCAATAGTATCTGCATTTGCCCCACCGTCTAGAAAATCATTATGGTCACCCCCCTGAAGAGAGTCGTTACCATTTTGACCAAAAAGCGTGTCATCGCCACCTTGGCTAACTATTACATCGTTACCGTCACGACCATAAAGCAAATCATTGCCAGCCGCACCTAAAATTGTGTCGTTAAAGTCGCTACCCACCCAAATATCATTGCTGCCAGTTCCAAAAAACCAATTTCCAGGCCCATCATTTGCAAAGTTGACCGTAATAATGACAAAACCTCTGGTGCCATCCGCGGATTCGACCCTGATAAAATCTTCAAGCGTGTCATTATCCTTAAAATGCTGCGCCACACGATCGTTATGATTAAGGTTATAGGACCAGTCGCCATTCGTATCCATGCTGAAAGTGCCATAATCGGTTTCAGTGTTTATGGCTTTGAAAGTCTCCCAGACAGCTCCGTCATCATCACTGATGTCCAGTGTGCCTGTGATACTACTGTCTTCATTTGGGCCTATTTCAGCCTCCAATTTACTGATATTGGCGCGTGCGCTGCCATTACCGAGATGGGGGCTGAGGTGGGGGCCGCCATAAATTACGTAACTTTCGCCTGCATTCGTAGCAGTATCTGATTCAGCTTCTGGCGCACCTATGATCAGATCATCATAACCGTCACCATTAATATCCCCAGCGTTGGAAACCGACCAACCGCTGTGATCACCTCCGTCAATCCCTGCAATAACAAAGCCATCTGACCTTTCTAGGCTTGCAAGATCAAGCACAGATTCAAATGAACTTCCTTGAGGTTTACCAAACACCACATAGCTTTCACCTGCGCCATCAAAGGGTACGCCAATGATCAGGTCAGTAATGCCGTCCCCGTTAACATCGCCAGCAGAAGAAACCAAAACACCGCCATACGAAGATTTTTCTTTACCGATGACAACAAAGCCATCGCTGCTGTCTAGCGCGGCTAGATTATATTCAGCGACATTGAAACCCCCATCCTTGCCATAAATGACATAAGTCTTACCATTAGTAGTCGAATCCCCCTGCTCAGCACTAATGAGAAAGTCATCTTTGCCATCATCATTGATATCGCCCGCACTTGACACAGACCAACCAGTTTTGTCGTTTCTTTCGGCACCTATGAAAGCAACACCTTGCGCGGAATCAAGGCTGCCTAAGTCGATATCGCCAGCAAACGCATTGGCATCGCTGTTGCCATAAATGACATAACTCTCGCCATCTGCACTTGAACCATCGGGTTCTGCGTACCTTGCACCAATGATAATATCATCATTACCATCGTTGTTAACATCACCTGCACCAGCAACAGACCAGCCAGCATGGTCATGTACATTGCGACCATTCACCACAAAACCATCAGAGCTATCC
>JABABO010000155.1 GCA_014238195.1 Kordiimonadaceae bacterium
ATACAAACAAATGAAAAATGTGGTGTCAAGAAGAAAGCTTGACTGAAGTATATTCTTAAATATAGAGCAAAACCTATGATGCCCGCAAAGGGGTATATTTGCGATACATCACCGAGAGTGTCGAGATCAAACTCAAGGCGCAAAACAGAAATAGGTCCATGCGAACACCCATCACTGTATCGGGAACAACGGCAAACAACGACAGAAGAAAAACAATAAGTCCAATCGCTGAGCTGTAAATAATCTCTTTACCCAGAGGCTGCGAGACAAGAACAGCCGCAATCACCAGAGGACCTAATAACGATGTGCCCGCGAAACTGACCCTTGCTAACAACACCAACTGATCATTACTTATAATCGCTACCCCCAAAGACGTCAGGGCAAAAGCAACAATTATATACCGCATGCGTTTCATGGCCTGATTATTATCATCTGACAGCATGGACCGACATTCATTACCAAAGGCAAAAATCTGAGAGTCCGCTGTTGAAATCGACGCTGCAATCAAGCCGATCGCAACAGTCGCTGCAATGAAGGGCAATTGATCATGGATCAAAACCTGTGCCAAAAAGTCCGTTGTAGAAAGATCAGAATAACGCGCCGCGCCATACATACCAATAGGAATGATTGATAACAATAACACAACGGCGAAAATACCCAGCATCACTGACATCCGTTTCATCGACGTAAGGTCTTTCATGATGACCAAACGTACCGTCACCTGAGGCTGGGTCACGGGTACCATCACAATCACTATCATTGATGCCACAAGAAACTGGGTTGTAAATAATCCTTGCGGCCCCGGGACAGAAAGCAAGGCTTCATCAACTTTCGCAACTTTCTGAAACATTTCGGGTACGCCCCCAAAATATTGAACACAGCTAACGGCAACAATAATGGTTACCGTCAACAGTATCACCCCCTGAATAGCGTCTGCATAAACAATTGCTTTCAGGCCCCCTGCTTCGCTATAAGCTAACATAACCATCACCATAAGGGCCGCCCATCCCCATATGGGTAATAAGTCTGGAAAAGTTGCGCTTAGAAAAATGCTGATCCCGCGAATCTGAACGGCGACATAGGGCACTAAGAAAATGAAAACCCCAATAAGATATAAAAAGCCAGCCTGTTTTGTGCCATAACAATCCCGCATGAGGCCCGCCACCCCTTCAAAGCCTTTTTCAAAAGCTTTCCGGCGCAAATAAAAACCAAACCATAAAATAACAAACGCAAAAACCGCATCTGAAACCGCAAGAAATATCCATGCACCAATTCCATGTTGACGAAAAAAATCTGGCATCCCCATCAGGGTAAAGGTACTGAATAGTGTCGCGGCGACTGTCAAGCACCCCAGAACGATACCGAGGTCCGAACCACCCATAGCAAAGTCTTCATCAGACTTGTTGTTTTTTCGAGCCCCGATTGTTGCGTAAACTAAAGACCCTAAGTAAAGGCTTCCCAGAATAAAAAACCACACATTCATGACTGAACCTTTGACTTTTTTTGTTCTTTTTCAGTTTCTTCACATCCAGGATGAACGAAAGCACCAATTAAATTCAATATAACAACCGCAACCGCGATCAAAATACTGGTCCATAACGTCCAAGGCACACCCATAAACATCGGTTCATAAATGCCTTGCGATAGCACCAAGGGCGAAAAACACAATGCCACTAAAATAAGAACACCTGCGCAGCACAAACCCCAAACCCGTTTTTTCCAGTCCTTTATCATTCCCATATCTCTATGTATGTTTTGAGTTCTTGAATTCATTATAATTATCTTTTTGATCACATCAGGATATCTTGACATATATCAAATACTCCATTACCATAATTGTTAGCATACAAACAATCAATAATAAACATTCAATAATTTTTTTGTTTTATGAAAACCCTAAAAAGTATGTTTAAAATAAGGAAAATTTGATGACTTTTGTCAAAAACACATGGTATGTGGCCGCTTGGTCCCTAGAAATTGGTCGTCACCTGACGCCGCGCACGATTTTAAATGAAAACATCGTCTTGTACCGTATTGAAGACGAACGGGTCATAGCCTTTTTGGATGTCTGCCCGCATCGCAAATTACCCCTGTCGCAGGGGCGATTGAAAGGGGATGCCATTGAATGTGGTTACCACGGCGTCACGTTTGATTATAGTGGTCAATGTATCCGTATCCCAGGACAAGATCATATCCCCTATAGTGCCAAAGTGGTCAAGAAATATGCCGTAGCAGAAAGAATGGGTATGGTTTGGATATGGATGGGGGATGAAGAAGACGCCAATGAAGACGATATTTTCGACCTGCCACAATATCATGACCCTAATTGGAGCGCTGCGCATGGCGATGCATTAGAATATGATGCGCATTACATGTTGCTCGCAGATAACCTCTGCGACCCGGCCCACGTAAGTTTTGTTCATCAATCAACACTCGGTAATGAAGAAGGCGAAAATATACCCGTTATAACAAAAAAAGACGGCAACAGTGTCATCACCCATCGCTGGATATTGGATAGCAATCCTATTCCTATATTTCAAAAGTTTGGTGATTTTAAAGGCAAGGTGGATCGTTGGCATTATTATTATTATTATGCGCCAAATATTGCCATTATTGACTTTGGTAGCGCTGATGCTGGTACAGGTGCCCCTGAAGGGGATCGCAGTAACTGCATCCAGATTTACGCCTGTCATTTCATGACACCCGTGACAGAAACCAAAACGCTTGATTACTGGATGCATGTGAAAAACTTTATTCCACAGGATCTGACGGTAAACGAAAAATTATCCGACCAATTCCGCATTGCGTTCGCAGAAGATAAAGAAATATTGGAAGGATGTCAGCGCGAAGAATCTGCGTCCCACACTTGGAGACCAATCAGGTTAGCCATCGACAAAGGCCCTCAGCGCATGCGCAAAATCGTCGATGATTTGATCGCAGCAGAGCAACCCCCAGAGCAACCCCCAGAGTAACCCGCAGAGTAACCCGCAGAACAAACAACGGAAATATCTGAAACGTAACCCCAAATTTAACCCGTTGATTAAAGATGAAACGAGGCCTGCTCAGGTCTTGTTTTTATGTAATTTTCTTAAGATATTTCAGCAGAATTTTCTGTTCAGATTTTTTCAGAGGCTTCAGAGTCTCTTCCGTGATTTTGCGACCTAATTCAATAGCGTCTTCAATAACGGCTAAGCCCTGCTCAGTTAATTCGATAAGAATACGTCTCTTATCCTTGATATCTGGGAAAGTTCTGATGTAGCCTCGTTTATTAAGGCGTTCAACAACCCCTTTAATGGTCGCTACATCTACCGCCGTTTTCCGCCCTAGCAGATTCTGAGAACAAGCGCCCAACTGCTTCAATTTAACCAGCACTGAAAATTGCGTTGGGGTCAGAGATTCATTAATATGTGCAGCAAAAATATTGGCATGACGCTGATTGATCAACCGCATGAGAAAGCCTATCTGATCCTCAAGGATATAGTCGTTTTTATTTTCCTCTGTCATCATATGAATGACTTCCCAAAATTGCTGCTAGATTATGACCACCAAGCTTTTGTATAGCCTGTAATAGAATAAACCTAAAACTTTTTTCGTAATTTATCTTACAAAAAAGCCCCACAGTCATTGATCCGCTCTCCACGGAAAGTGCAAAATTTTTCAAGAATATCTATGATTTTAGCATAAATTATTGACCACTATTGACAAAAGCTTCGGAATGAAATATTTATTAGTATACTAACAATATATTTTGTTCACATATCCTTCATTCAAACCGCTATGTGAAGGCCCAGAACAAAATAAAATGCGCATAAACTGCACAAGGAATACCACGTCATGAGTCCCGAAAACACTTCAGATCCTAAAAACGCAGCGCTCAGCATGACCGAACGTTTTGGCGCCCGGGAAGCTGATGGAATCGTTAGATGTGATGCCTGTCCCGTCTTATGCCGGATAAGACCTGGTAAATCAGGGGCCTGTGGCAGATATTCGAACAGTGAAGGGGAATTAACCCGCACAGACCCGCTTGTTTTGGTGCAAAAAACCTTAGAAGACGGGGATACTATGATTCCCTTCAATGATGGTGCCAGCGAGTGGGATGGAAATCTGATCAGGAATGAAACATTTGTAACCGCCATAGGGTCTGGCACCACGTATCCCGATTATAAACCTGCCCCTTTTATTGTTTCTACTGATTATAAAGGTTTAGACACAGTGACCGTGGTGAGCGAAGGGATATTCTCATATTGCGGTGTCAAAATTAAAATTGATACGGATAAGCATCTGGGCCATGAAACATCAGCAGTTTACTGTAAAGGGGAACGGGTAGGTCATGTGACCACGGGTGAATATGGTTCCCAAATGTTATCGTTGGGGGGGGTCAATCACCTGACGGGCGGCAGCAAAAAAGAAGGGCGAATTACCTGTGAAACCTTGCTTGCTTTATGTAATCGCGGTGCTGTGGAATTAACTATTGACGGCGGGAGTAGTGTCATTGTCGAGGCGGGTAAGGCGCCAATTATCGACGGCGTAAAAGAACAACGAATGAGGGTTGGTTGTGGATCGGCAACCATTGGTATCTTCGCCCAGCAATGGCATGGTCACGTAGATGATGTGATTGTGGTGGATGAGCACATCACTGGTGTATTATCAGAACATCAGGCCGGTAAATGCCTTAACATTCCGCCGTCAGGAATCAAAGTCAATGGTCGGCGGTCTACGCCAGGCCGTTATTTCAATGTAGCCAACCCGGGATTGGGCTGGGGGGGAACCGATATTGTTGATCCTCTTTCCATTATAAAAGATATCGACCAGAATGTCGCTCGCCCGGGTCAAACTTTACTCTTAACCACGACGACTGGTGAGGAAAGTTCATTCTTTACCTTAAATAACGACTATCAGCTGGTTCAGACAGAAATGCCCGCTGAGATTAGCAAAGTTGTCAACCGTATCGGAGAAAATTGCGAGCCTTCACTCTGTTCTGTAATATTCATTGGCGGGGCTGGCGGTTCTTTACGGGCTGGCGTCACCGAAAATCCAGTTAAATTGACCCGATCCGTCAAACAAAGTTTAACAAGGGTCTCGATGGGCGGGTCGCCCGTCTATATTTGGCCAGGCGGTGGCATCACAATTATGGTCGATGTGACCCGTATGCCGACCAACTCTTTTGGATATGTTCCCACACCAGCTATTGTGGCACCCATTGAGTTTACCCTGCCCAAAGACCTATACCAAGAATTGGGGGGGCATATGGATTATATCGTGTCTCTGGGCTCTGTCATGGAGCAGTTTGGCGAAGACGCCCGCAAAGATAATTGGATACCAGCCAACCCTTGGCCTTTAGAAAAGCAGTAACCCCTATTAGTGCAACGAACGAGTTTGATCGCAATGTCATTTCCTTTAAAAACCATAGAAACAGGACACGGCGGAACCGCGAGTTGGCTTCCAGATAACAGGTTACACTTGCAGCAAGGCCCCATCAATCTTGTGATTAAAGCCTATGGACCTGACATTGCGGTTTATAAATCATACAAGAAAGCCATAGCAGGATTTGAGGATATTCTCCCCGGCCTAGTTCAAAACCTGCCGCTTTTAAGACAGCCTGTTAACCACAGAGACCACAGAGCCCACAGAACTCACAGAACACAGATTGAGGATTGCCCAACAGCACAAAGAATGCTGAAAGCCGTTTCATGCTATGATCATATCTTTGTCACACCAATGGCTTCGGTCGCAGGGGCTGTTGCTGATGAAATTTTATCCATCATGTATGACGTGCTAGGTATTGAAAAAATTCTAGTAAATAATGGCGGGGATATTGCGATTTATCTAGCGCAAAACCAGACCATAAATATTGGCGTTGTGCCATGCTTAGCCGAGGCAATAGCCGAGGCAAAGATTACAGTGACAGCCCAAGACCAAATCGGCGGTATCGCCACCAGCGGCTGGAATGGCAATTCTTATTCTCTCGGCATCGCTGACGCTGTTACAGTTTTAGCCCCAAATGCTGCAAATGCTGACGTGGCGGCTACATTGATCGCCAATAAAGTCAATGTTGACGATAAAGCGATCAGGCGAAAGCCAGCATACGAACTGGATGACCATTCTGACCTTAGTCATCGGCTTGTGACAGTCCGCGTCGATCCTTTGCCTGAGATTAAAATCAAAACAGCTTTGAATAAGGGGCTAGATTTCGCTTATGAGCTAGTCCGCAAAAGGCATATTTCTAGTGTTCTTCTGTCCCTGCAGGGGCAATGGGCGAGCACTGATGAAACACTCATGCAAAAAAATAACAGGAAAATAATTAATGTTTAAACTTCGAAAAACTGTCATTTCGATCGATAAAACCTATCATGATGGCGGCCAAGTCACGGACAATCCATGTCTTAGGGGGGGTATTTGTAGCGTTGTATCCAATCCCTATGCTGGAAAATATGTAGAAAATTTAGAACAAGATATGGATATTTTGAAACCACTGGGCCAAAAAATGGCAAAAGAGCTGCTTGATGCAATGGGTTGCAAGGCAAAAGATATTGAATCCTATGGTAAAGGCGCTTTAGTCGGGGCACATGGGGAACAGGAGCATGGTGCACTGTGGCATGTCCCAGGTGGTTACGCCATGCGGCAACTTCTTGGCGATACCAAAGCGATCGTCCCTTCAACTAAAAAAGTGGCCGCTATGGGCAGCACTCTTGATATTCCTTTGTCCCATATCAATGCCACTTATGTAAGGGGGCATTTCAGTACGTACACACTGCAAGTACCCGATGCCCCCAAAGATGATGAACTGGTTTTTTGTCTGGTCATGTCCACGGGTCCACGAATTCATAATCGTATGGGCGGGCTAGCAGCTAATGAAATTCAAGGAAAGGATGGTCTGCGATGAAATCTAACGTTCGTAAATACTATGTTGTTGTCGAAGAAACCTGCCGAGAAATGGGGCAGGACGTTTCCCCTTCAACCCGTAAGGCTGTCGCTGTGGCAGTCATTGAAAACCCCTTTAACAATCAGCATGTTCGTGATCTGGGTGCTTTAATGGATATTGGGGCTGAATTGGGTGATGTTCTTGGGCGAAAAGCTGTAAGCGCGCTCGGCATCACTCCAGCTCAGGCCGAAAGTTATGGTAAGGCCGCCATCGTTGGCGAAGGCGGGGAACTGGAACATGCTGCGGCCATTCTGCACCCTCGTCTTGGTGCCCCATTGCGGGAAGCCGTAGAAAAAGGGGCTGCTTTGGTCCCCTCAAGCAAGAAAATGGGCGGGATGGGCTCCACGATTGATGTACCGCTGGGTCATAAAGATGCTGCTTATGTGCGCAGTCATTTTGACGGTATTGAGGTGCGCCTTGCTGATGCACCGCGCGCAGGTGAAATTCTCGTGGCTGTGGCGGTCACAGATAGCGGACGACCTTTCCCCCGTGTGGGAGGTTTAACCCATAAAGATGCGGTTGGTAAAGATGGTCTGCGCTAAACAGAAAAAGGAAACAAAATAATGCTTTCTCTTCATGATCATACTGTTCGCGGAAAATTGGTTGTTCGAAATATCGGCCTGATTTTGTCGGGTGATCTGGGTAACCCTATTTTAAACGGGGACTGTATCGTCTGTATCGACGGTAAAATTCACAGTGTCGGATATGAAAAAGACCTAGATGTAGAACAACCTGATACGCTGGTTGATGCCCATGGAACCACCGTTGCACCTGGCTTGATTGATAGCCATGTACATCCCGTGATCGGTGACTGGACACCGCGGCAAAACCAATTTGGCTGGGTCGACAGTTTTATGAACGGCGGTGTTACCACTATGATTTCCGCTGGAGAGGTTCATTTACCTGGACGGCCGAAAGATATTATTGGCCTGAAAGCAATGGCTGTAACAGCTCAGCGGGCTTTTTCCAATTTTCGTCCAGGGGGTGTAAAGGTTCATGCTGGCGCCCCTGTTATCGAAAAAGGTATGGTCGAGCAAGACTTTAAAGACTTAGCAGACGCGGGTGTTAAGCTTCTTGGTGAAGTGGGCCTTGGCGGCGTGAAGCAAGGCGATGAGGCGAAAAAAATGGTTGCTTGGGCGCGTAAATACGGGATCCAAAGCACCATTCATACGGGCGGTCCGTCTATACCTGGATCGGGCTTAATTGATGCCGATATAGTGCTGGAAGCGGATGCCGACATTATCGGTCATATCAATGGCGGCCATACCGCCCTGCCTTTATCGGAAATCCGTTGCCTGTGTGAAAGCTGCACCCGCGGTATTGAAATCGTACACAATGGTAACGAACTGGCCGCGCTTTTTGCCATGCGTACAGCTTTCGAATTAAACCAGCCAGAACGTGTCATTCTGGGGACAGATTCTCCCGCGGGGTCTGGCGTTCAACCTTTGGGCATTTTGCGCATGATTTCATTAATGTCGAGCTTCGGCGAAATAGCGTCCGAAATTGCCTTTTGTTTTGCCACAGGCAATACGGCCCGCATGCGTGATTTGGATTGTGGTCTGATTGAACCAGGCAAAGTGGCTGACTTGATCATTATGGACCGGGCCCAACATTCCGCAGGCCAAACCATTCTTGAAAGTGTCCGTATGGGTGACTTGCCAGGCATCAGTATGGTGATCATTGATGGCCTTATTCGCTGTGGACGTTCCCGCAATACACCGCCTGCCGACACGCTTGCAGAAATAATCAAACAACGGCAAACTCCCTAAAAAAAGCATAAGGAAAATTATGATGGAAAAAACGCCAGTTAGAACAGACGTTATTATTGTTGGCGCAGGGCCAGTTGGATTATTTGCCGTTTTTGAATTGGGTTTATTGAATTTGAAATGCCATCTGATTGATATTCTTGATCGCCCGGGCGGACAGTGCACAGAATTATTTCCGCAAAAACCAATATATGATATCCCCGGCATCCCAAACTGTACAGGCCAGGAGCTTACAGACCGCTTATTAGAACAGGGCAAACCCTTTAATCCGGTCTTTCATTGCAGTGAAATGGTTACCCAGTTGGAAAAAAATAGTGACGATCACTGGCAGGTCACAACTGACTATGGAACGCTGTTGGAAGCACCCGTTGTTGTCATCGCAGCCGGTGGGGGAAGCTTCATGCCGAAGAAACCGCCTATAAAAGATATTGAAGACTATGAAGGGACGTCGGTTTTTTATGCTGTACGGGACATGGACCAATTCCGCGGCAAAAATATCCTCATCGCTGGTGGTGGTGATTCCGCGCTTGACTGGGTCAATAACTTGCAGTCTGTTGCAAAAAATATTGGCCTTGTTCATCGCCGTAAAGTCTTCAGGGCTGCGCCAGATTCGGTGAATAAATTCATTTCTATGACCGATGAAGGCAAAGCCAAGTTTCATCTTGGGCAAATTGCGGCACTCCACGGCAATAATGGGCAACTGGAAGGCGTGACCTTAAAATGTGAAGACGGTGAAATTTTCCAAGACTGTGATATATTGCTGCCTTTCTTTGGCCTAACCATGAAACTTGGTCCTATTGCAGATTTTGGCTTGAACCTGCATGAAAACCTTATACCTGTTGATACTGCGCGCTTTGAAACCAGCCAAAAAGGTATTTTTGCCATTGGCGATATCAATCATTACCCTGGCAAATTAAAACTTATTTTATCAGGATTTCACGAGGCCGCTTTGATGTCTCACGCAGCCTTCCCCTACATAAAACCAGATGAGAAACTAAGATTTCAATACACAACATCTTCGTCCAATCTTCAAAATGCGCTTGGTATCAACAAAAAATAATAGGCAAACCGATGAGAATATTCATTACAGACCGTGAAAACAAAGAACATGAACTGGTAGCAGAAGAAGGCCGTCGCATGATGGAGATTATTCGGGATGCAGGGTTGCCGGTTAAAGCAGAATGCGGCGGATGTTGTGCCTGCGCCACGTGCCATGTCTACGTTCTCGAAGACTGGTTCACAAAACTGACAGAAGCCGACGAAGAAGAACTGGACATGCTCGATATGGCTTTTGACGTAAGGGATCAGTCTCGCCTGTCTTGCCAGATCATCATGTCAGATGCTCTTGATGGCTTTAAAGCAACGCTTGCCCCTGATTACGACTAAACATATAGCGAGACCAATGAATCATAAGATCATTATTCATTGGTCTCGCTATATGCTCGACAAATGCCTTATAAGCACCTAATTTAAGCGCTGTTTTCACTGACAATCTTGAAAAGGTGCAAAGGGGCATTATGGCTGAGCTGACATTAAGTGTACAAGAAGCCTTTGAACGCGCTGAATTAGAATGCGAACAAGGTAATCTTGCGCTTGGTCAACAAATTTATGTAAAGCTTGCTAGGGCTTTGCCACAAAACCATCCTGAGCGAACAAAAGCAGTGGAACGATTGCAAGCCTTGCAGTCAAAACGGCTTTCTAGCAAACAAAAACAGGCGCTTATAGACCTTTATACAGCAGGAGAAGTTGAGCAAGCCTTCAATAAGGTAAAAGAATTTTCCAACATTTACCCGGATGATTGGTTTGTCCATGATTTTATGGGGGGTATGCTGTGGCAGATGAACCAGCCAGACGAGGCCCTTAAGTGTTACGATAAAGCCATAAGCTTTCAGCCTAATAGTCCCGATTGCTATTCTAACAGAGGGTTAATTCAAACAGACTTTGCACTGTTTTCAGAGGCCTTAGAAAGCTTTGAGCAAGCCCTTGAACTTGATAATACGCACATAACAGCACAGGTTAATCGAGCATTCCTGTTATTACTGACAAGCCAGTTTAAACGCGGTTGGCAAGACTATGAATGGCGGCTTAAAAAAACTGGAGCACAGCGCGTATCAAAGCATAATTCAGCTCGTTGGCAGGGGGAAGACCTAAAAGATAAAACTATTATTTTATTGTCGGAACAAGGCCTTGGGGACGATATACAATTTTGCCGCTATGCCAAACACCTTAGGAACATGGGGGCAAAAGTAACTTTGGAATGCGACCCACGGCTTTTATCCTTGATGCAGTTAAACCCAACACTTGATACAGTCGTCGCAAAGGGAAAGATGTTATCA
>JABABO010000151.1 GCA_014238195.1 Kordiimonadaceae bacterium
AAACTGGCTTGCCGATCAAGCACTTTTTCTGTTGGAAGATAAGTCAAATTCATAAGCCTTGATAACCAACATAATAATAGCCGCTTTTCGCGAATGAAGATGCGAATTATTATCATAAGCACTTGAAACTAATAATGATTTTCAAACATAGTGCTTGCACTAATATTTGTATGAGGCTATTTTAATAGGCAATGATAACGATAGGAGAACGGCCATGAAAGGCGACAAACAGGTTATTAAGCATTTGAATGTTATCCTCAAGAACGAGCTAACTGCCATCAATCAATATTTCCTTCACAGTCGGATGCTTAAAGACTGGGGTATGAAAAAGCTCGCAGATAAGGAATATGAAGAATCTATTGACGAAATGAAACACGCTGATGAGCTGATTGAGCGCATTTTGTTTTTGGAAGGCCTGCCAAACTTGCAAGACCTTGGCAAACTGCGCATTGGCGAAAACGTGAAAGAAATTCTAGAATGCGACCTAGCCATCGAGCATACGGCGCATAATGATCTAAAGGATGTCATCGCTTATTGCGAAGAAATCCGCGATTATGCCAGCCGCGAGCTTTGCGAACGGATATTAGAATCGGAAGAAGAGCATATAGACTTTTTGGAAACCCAGCTTTCGCTTCTCGACAAAATGGGCGTGCAGAATTATATTCAATTACAAAGCCCTGCTGCTGAAGGCTAGAATCTTTGGAACAGCATTAAGAAAACAAAAAAGCATTTGGGCTAACGAGTACAAGTGCTTTTTAAGACTAATGTTAAAAGCTTTGTCGTCAGTATAATAAGTTTACTCAGCAGCAAGTAATAGGCGTTTCGGTAGTTCATGAGCGACTAAGCTTTCAGCACAATCTTTGCATTGACCACAGCAAAAACTTGAACCAAGGGACATGTAAACTTCTTCGGCATCATTCACACCGCCTTCAGCAACTGCGCCTTTGATATCCTTATCTGTTATACCGTTACAAATGCAAACATACATATTTTGTCTCTAACACTTTCTCGCGCACTTAGACCTATCAGCTCAGACCATCTAAACTCTGGTTATCAAACTTAGGCTGCCTAAAACTCAACAAATTCAGTTGTAACCTGAACAATAATCCCAGAATCATAACAGAATCATAACAGAATCATAACAGAATCATCCTTATTAAGAATGTTTCGCACTATTAATAGCAATAAATAGACTATTTGTCAATGATTTTGCGAAGCATTCGCAAAAACGATTAAACCACTCTGCCTATGCTATAACAATAGAGGCACATAAGTAGTTCGCACGGCAAGAAGCGCCGTTCCCTTTTTAACCAGTATCATTCATAGCGAAGGGCATGAACTGGATTTTTGGTGGCAACTTTCATAGCGCGGGTTGCAACCGTAATCCAAGCGATCACAAGCGTCATAACCCCTGCCCCAATCGCCACATATAGAATATAGCTGACCTCTAACCTGTAGCTAAAACCTTGTAACCAACTATTCATGGCGTATCCAGCAATCGGCCAAGCAATGATATTAGCGATTAACACAGGGCGGCTAAATTGCCACACAAGCAAACGAACAATATCCAGCACATGCGCGCCTAAAACTTTGCGGATACCAATTTCTTTCGTGCGTTGCTGCGCTGTAAAGCTTGCCAGGCCATACAGCCCAAGGCAGGCAATAATGATTGCGAGCACCGCACTAACACCAAGCAAACGCGCTTGACTATCTTCGGCTTGATATTGGGCATCCATCATATCAGACAGATATCGCAGGCGGATAGGTGTGGTAGGCTGGTGGGTTTTCCAAGTCTTTTCAATGGCTATTGTCAAATCCGCTATATCAACATCAGCATGGCTGATTGTTAGGCTGCGGTACAATGCAGGATGTAAGAAATACACACTGGGGCGAATACCAAACTTAATCGACCTGAAATAAATATCGGGAATGACACCAATGATCTTTAAATCAGTGCTACCAGCGCGAAACACATCTGCATTCAGCGTTCTGCCAATCGCCTCATCGGGAGACATAAAGCCTAACTCCCTCGCAGCCAATGCATTCAAAACAATAGAGGCCTGACCTACCTGATCTTCTTGGCCTACCTGATCTTCTTGGCCTACCTGATTTTCTTGGCCTGCCTGATTTTCTTGGCCACTTTGAGCGTCTTCACTTGGCGGTATAACAATTTCATCAGCAATATAGTCACGGCTAAACAAACGCCCTGCCATCGGCTGAATAGCATAATCTTCAAAGAAATTATGACCCGTTGAATAATAATTAAGGATGGTTCCATTATCATTTGGTGCAGCCTCCGCACCGTCACTCAGCAAACGGAAACCCGTATTATTTTCAAAATCTTCCGTTGGGACATCCGATGAAATTGCGACAGATGTGACACTCGGAATACGCTTCAAGTCATCCATCAAAGCCGTCTGTCCGCTTGCAGATAAACTGCGCATACGCCCAAGAACGATTTTATCATCGGCGTTATAGCCTGTATCAATGGTTTTAGCGTACAGTGTTTGACCGTAGATCACAGCCGTACAAATCACCAAGCCGATAGATATGGAAAATTGCATAACCACCAGCACGCTACGCAAGCTTATTGAACCACCTTGATCCGTTGGATGATTGGCCTTCAAAATCCGTGCTGGCAAAAACCGCGACAAAAATGCTGCGGGGTAGGCCCCACTTATCACACCAACAGCGACCGTCAGGATGACCAGCAACAATAAAATGTCATAATCCTGTATAAGATTAAAAGTGATAGTCGCGCCCATTAAATCAGAAAAGGACGGTAAGGCAATTTCAACGCCGACAAGGGCAAAGAGCAGCGCAAGCAGTGATACAATAACCGCTTCCCCTAAAAATTGCCCTGCAATTTGGCGACGACTAGCCCCCATTACTTTTCTAAGCGCCACTTCACGCGCCCGTTTGGATGCCCGCGCCGTCGATAAGTTCATAAAATTAATACATGCGATCACCAATATTAAAACCGCGATGGAAGAAAAAGCATAAACCGTACGAATGTCCCCAAGGGGTTTATCATCCCCCATATTTCCTGCATCATGCTGGGCGTGTAAATGTATATCTTTGATCGGCATCACATTGGGTTGCACGACATCTGTTGGCTTTCCCATGATGTCTTCATTCTGTGTAAAAATGCTCTCAGTGTCCAACCATGTGTAAATTCGATCTTTTAAGTCTAGGGCTGTTACACCTGATTTTAGTTTAAAATACGTGCGGGTGTTAACACTGGTCCATGTATCCAGGATATTAGGCGCACTCGCATAAACGGATGGTTCCATCACAGCAATAAAATCAAGCGCCATATGGTTATTGTTAGGGATATTTTCGATCACACCCGTAATTTTCAAGTCGATGGTTTCGCTATTTATGCAGCAAATGGTCAATGTTTCCCCCACCACATCTGTGCGGCCAAAGTATTTCTCAGCCATTTCACGGGTGAGTATCAAATCAAGGGGGTTCTTAAACGATGTTGCAGCACTGCCTTCAAGAAATGGCATGTCAAAAATATTGAAGAGAGGTTGATCTGCCAGTGTGATTGTTTCTTGAAATATCTTATCATCCTTGATAACCGTCAGGCCGTTACGAACCATGCGGACACCGTCTTGCACCAAATCGGGGGCATAAGATTTAATCGCTTCCATCCAGCGTCCTGCTGAACTGACTGTACGAAAAGGGGGACGGTTCGGCGGCACATAGGCTGAATGTAGGCGCACGATACGATCAGCGCTTGGGGTGGTTTGGTCATAACTGAGCTCATGGCGCACAAAAAGCAGAATTAAAATACAGCTCATCAAACCCACAGCAAGGCCCGAAATATTAATGGCACTGAAAAGGCGGTTTTTCATAATATGCCGCCACCCCGTTAGAATATAATTGCTAAACATTTCTTGCTCGCTTTCTCGTTTCACCATCAAACACATTGTGATAAAAAGAGCTTAAAATAAGCCCCTTTTGTTTTCTATTCGTATCCCAGTTTTCTATTCGTATCCCAGTTTTCTATTCGTATCCCAGTTTTCTATTCGTATCCCAGTTTTCTATTCGTATCGAAGGGCGACTATTGGATTTGCGCGGGCAACTCGCCCCGCATGCAGCGCGATCACCACCCAAGCGACCAATACGGTAATTAAGCCAGCGCTTAAGATCACAGGCACTTGTAAGCTGAATGGGTCCGCAAAAAAGTCCAGATACAATCCCGATGCGAAATAAGCCATCGGCAATGCAATAACTATGGCCCCCATCACAGGCTTTGAAAATTGCCAGATCAGCAAGCGTATTATCTGTGGAACCGAAGCCCCCAATACTTTGCGCAGCCCAATTTCCTTCGTGCGTCCACGTGCCATAAACGCTGCTAAGCCAAACAGCCCAATCACAGCAAGCAACATGGCAATCGCTGCAAAGCCCGCAAACACCGTATTCATGGTGCGGTAAATTGTGTACACATCCTCAAAAACATCACTTAGGAAACGTTGATCAACAGGGTAATCTGGGTTAACTTTTTGCCAAGCATTCTCAATTGCTTGGACTGCGCCAGCACCCGCACCATCACTGAGACGAACTGCCCCATAAAAATGGGTTAAACCTTCATAGTGGTAATTCATGAAAACCCACGGTTTAATCTCGTTATGTAGGCCCTGCATATTTTGATCTTCGATCACACCAATGATCGTATATTGAAAAGCATCTTTGCCAACGTCTGGCCCTTCCTCGGGTATGCCGCCCCAAAACATTTGCCCTACGGCATCAACGGGTGATGGGTACCCAATCGACCGTGCAAACATTTGATTGACCACAACATTAGCACGGCGGACATCTTCGTCTGTGCGGGTATCAGATACGATAGCACTGTCAAAATTACGCCCCGTCAACAAAGGAATATTAAACACAGGCAAAAAATCTGGGTCTGTATAAAGTACATTGGCTTCAACTTCGGTATTTTCATCGCCTTTCACGCCGTACAGAGTGCGCCGATTATTGCTTTGCTCAAACGGAATTTGCGTGGCAAATGTTACCCGTTCCACATCTGGTAATTTCACCAATTCATCACGAAGTGCCCCTTCACGCAGGCGTAATGTTTCAACGGACATATTCTGCAAAGCGACCACCGTATCTTTGGGAAAGATCAAACTACTATCTTTCACTTTTTCGTTTTGGAAATACATAATCATCACGTTCGCCAGAATGAAAATCGACAGCACAAACTGAAATCCAATCATCAATGAGCGGAACCAACTACCTTTCGCGCCCGATGCACCTGCATCTTTTAATGCGTCGATTGGGCTGACTTTGGTGATTAAGTAACTGGGGTAAGCGCCCGCGGTCAGGCCAACAACCACAGTTGTTAAAGCAAGCCAAGGCAACAAGGCTGCATGATCAAGCGTGAGTATTTTTTCCGTTGCCCCATTAAAAATGGGCACAATCATTTCTAGTAGCACGATAGCAAGCATCATTGAAATGGCGACAATCGTTAGGCTTTCGATCAAGAATTGACCCAGCAATTGGCCCCGATTGGCCCCTAATGTTTTGCGCATACCAACTTCTTGCGCACGGCCCATGCTCTGTGCGGCGGCAAGGTTCGTATAATTGACAATCGCAATGACCAGTACAAATATCCCCAATACTTGAATGGTATCAATCACTGGCATGCCAATCATGTCCCATACAGCTGTATGCGTGGCTTTTAAGGGCCGAACATCGACGCCAAACATGAATTTTTCTTTTAATTCATCGGTGGCATGTTGATCAAAAACCGCATTAATTTTCGCATCTAATTCCACGATAGGAACATGTCCTTTGGTCATCACATAAACATAATTTCCTGTGGATAGATTATTCCAGTTACCTTCCAGTTCCCAACCAGTGAAACGGTTTAAAGCCTCTAGCGGTGCTAAAATTCCCAAATCAACGTTGAACAATATAGAACTATTGAAATGTGAATTTTGGGGCACGTCTGTAATCACCGCTGCCACATGTAAACTATGCTCATGATTTAATAAAACTGTCTCGCCAATTACATCAGTGCGGCCATAATATTTCAGGGCATTACTGCGGGATAAAATCATCCCAGAAGGATCGCTTAAAGCTTCTGGCCCGCCTTCAAGATACTGAAAGTCAAAAATCTCTAGCAAATCTTTATCGGCAAACCGTATGGTTTCACGGAAGTGTTTATCCTCCACACTCACTAAAAACCGTTCCCTTACGGTACGGGCCACCGCTTCAACAGTGTCAGACATTTCAGCTTCAATCAAAGGTCCCATAGCTGTATAGGTATTATCCAGCATCGCCACACCGATATTGGCTTCTGGTTTTAAAAGCGAACCAAGCGTATAGGTGCGATCATGATTAGCCCACATAGTATCGTGCGAGCGTTCATAATCTGCCAGAATCCCGCCGAACAAATAAATCGTCAGCCCTATGGCAAGCCCTAAGATATTAATCACAGCGTAAAGGCGGTTCTTTCGAATATTTCTAAGAGCAATCAAAATATAATTCTTGAGCATGTTTATTTCCTCAGTCGTTGATAAGAGGGGCCTTCGATAAAAAGGGCGTTTATTATGGGGTCGATTATTATTGGTCTTCGATCAGACCCTTTATTATTATTCTGTCATTTAAAGCTTAAGCGGCCCGCAAATCTTCGGTAACCACATGGCCATCAAACAAGTTGATTGTACGGCGGGCATAATCAGCGTGCGCTGGGCTGTGTGTCACCATGATAATCGATGTGCCTTCTTCATTCAGACTTTGCAGCATTTCCATCACTTCTTGACCGTGGGCGCTATCCAAATTACCTGTTGGTTCATCGGCTAAGATCATCGCCTGATCCCCCACAACGGCGCGGGCCACTGCAACACGTTGTTGCTGACCGCCTGATAATTGGCTGGGCATGTGGGATGCACGGTGAGCAATACCTACCTTATCCATCACATGGGCTACGCGGTCACGGCGCTCTGACGCTGGAATATCGTGATACAATAACGCAAGTTCGATATTTTCAGCCACGGTAAGCTCGTCAATCAAATTGAAGCTTTGGAAAATAAAACCAATATTTTGTTTACGGATGTTAGCAAGCTTGGCTTCACTGTATCCTGCTACATTTTCACCAAGGAAAATATAATCACCACTTGTAGGGTTATCCAGCATACCAATGATATTAAGCAGCGTTGATTTCCCGCAACCCGATGGTCCCATGATGGAGACAAATTCGCCTTGTGCAATCTCGATGTTAACGCCGTTAAGAGCGGCGGTTTCCACTTCGTCAGTGCGGTAAATTTTGGTTAGATTATGAAGTTTAAGCATTTTATTTCCTCGTGTTATTTAGCTTGTTAAGGCTTTTTGCTGTCTAGTCAGGGGTTAATTTAGTTACTTTTACTTAATTTTAAGCGGTCCATTTCACGGTAACTTGAATAAGGACTGGTTACGACACGCTCGCCGAGCTCCAAACCGTCGATCACTTCAATAAAGCGGCTATTACGCCGACCAAGGCGTACACTGCGGCGCACGGCTTCAGCGCCATCGCTGCCAACAACAAAAATCCAATTGCCACCTGTATCTTGAAAGAACGACCCATTGGGGATCAAAAGGGCGCTTGCGGCATCACCAAGGGTTAATTTGGTTTGAATAGTTTGGCCGCGACGAATATCAGATGGTTGACCATCTTTGAATTTAAAATCCACTTCAAACTGACCATTTTGCACCTGCGGGTAAATTTTAGAAATCACCATCGTATAACTGTTACCGCCGCGCTCAAAAATTGCTTGCTGACCAATATCCACTCGGCCCAAATAAAATTCATCGATGTTGGCTGTAAGCTTATAGTCATTAGGGGTATCAATCTGACCCAAACGACCACCCCGATTAATGCTTTGGCCAATTTCAACATCAAATCCTGATAATTTACCGTCCACAGGTGCACGTACATTCATATTTTCTAGGTTCTGACGAGAAATCTCCAAATTACTTTCAAGTCGGACAGCAGTTTCTTTCAGAAACGCCAGCTGTTCGCCCTGCATACGTGTGTCATTTTCTTGGCTTTCAAGCGTCAGATCAAGGCGTTCTTTATACCATTGTAAGGTATCGCGGGTATCTTCAAAACGGCTTTTTGGAATATTACCAGAACTGAGCAGTTCGCTCTCGCGTTCCTGTTGACGCGTCAGTACTTTAATTTGATAACGAATATCAGCGAGGTTCCGTTTATGTTGCAAGCGGTTTTGCTCCAGTGATAATTCAATGGAACGCATATTATTAAGCTGCTCAGCAACCCGCGTTTCATTGCCCAAAACATTCAACTGTAAAGTGGTATTAGAAAGTTCAACAATCAAATCGCCTGCTTTTAGCATAGCACCGTCTTCAACATGGATGCGCTCCACACGTCCGCCTTCAATCGCATCTAAAAATACGGTTGTTGCAGGGGTCACTCGCCCTCGCACAGGAATGAAATCCTCATACACCCCTGATGTAACGCTGCTAATAACAATGCGATTTTCATTGACTGTGAGCGAACGCCCTGAGCCTGCATCCATGATCATAAACCCTATGAGCCAAATACCTGCTAAAACAGCTGCGCCTATAGCGATAATCTTAAGGGATGATTTCTTCTTTTTTATTTTACGATCCATTCCTGAACCAGAAACAGTTCCAGTTGATGAAGAGCTTTGAGTATTCTTATCCATTTTTGTTATAGTTCCCATTTCAGTCTCTATATATTTTGGCCGTATTATTATTCATGCCGCTTTGAGCGGCTTATATTTATATTTTTTTCGCTGTCGTAACTCGGGTTCTGTCGTAACTCGGGGTCGTAACTCGGGGTCGTAACTCGGGGTCGTAACTCGGGGTCGTAACTCGGGGTCGTAACTCGGGG
>JABABO010000063.1 GCA_014238195.1 Kordiimonadaceae bacterium
AAAACAGGCCAGCGCAGCAGAACAGGCCAGTGCAGCAAAACAGGCCAGCGCAGCAGAAAACGATACAAAATCACCAAATACTACCCAGAAAATGACCCGATCCGAGAAGCGCCGAAAACGCGTGATGGATAAATATGACTATACGGGTGCGAAACGTGACTGTGTGACAACCCGTTTGCTCAGGCACTCCCGCGTCATTGACGACAGCACCATTTTCTTTGAAGGACCTGGTAAAAAAGCGTATATGGTCAATTTACCGCGGCGCTGTTCGCGGCTGGCTTCCGAAGACCGATTTTCTTATACACTACGCGGTAGCAATCAGCTTTGCCGCCTTGATCTGATTACGGTGATTGATAGCTTTGGCCGTTCATGGGGGAGTTGCGGCATGGGTGAGTTTGAGGAAATGGTGAAAAAGCCTAAGCCCAATGACTCTGACAAATAAAAACTAATCTTTAGTTATAATCTTATGTAGGTCTTGTTACACTGCGTGCTGTTCGCCGCACTGCGTGTGCACTTTATCGCATTTCACTATAGCTGATATAAAAGGTAGCTCATACCTGTCCTATGCAACGAGCATAAAAAGCTCGAATCCTTAGCGAGGGGACTTAAAATGAGTATCACTGAGAGAAGTTTAAAAAATCCAGCTGCGATATTAGTGTTAGCTATTATTGCTGTTTTAATCGGCGCTGTTATGTTAACGCGCCTTCCCGTTCAGCTCTTTCCAGAGATCGAGCGCCCGCAACTTGCTGTTCAGACATTTTGGCGTGCGGCAAGCCCGTCAGAAATTGAATCTGAAATTGTAGAACCCATTGAAGAGGTTATGTTAGGGATTCCAGGACTTGAGGAATTACGCACATTTTCAAACCCTGCTTTTGGCTGGGTGAATTTAGAATTTGCTCTTGGCACGGATATGGACCGTACACTGCTTGAAGTCATCAGTCGCATTAACCGATTGCCACCCTTACCAGCTGACGCTGACCGTCCACGTGTCGTGCTTAACGGCGGCGATGACACAGGTGAAACGCTGATTTATTTGTTCACTCAGTTCCGTGAAGATAGCAAGCTTCAGCCTTCAGAATATGTAAAATTTATCGAAGATAACGTTGTCCCACGCTTTACAAGCATTGAAGGAATTGCCAATGTCGATATTCAGGCAGGCGCTGGCACTGGTGATCAGTTACAAATAGAATTTGACCCCATTCGCGCGGCGGACCTTGGTATTGACCTTGCAAGCATTACTCGCCTTATCGGGCGAACAGTCGATAGCAGTGGCGGTTATCTTGAAGTTGGTCGCCGTCGTTATATGCTGAATTTCCAAGGTCGGTACGAACCTGAAGAACTTGCGAACCAGATTTTAGAATGGCGTGATGGTCGTCCTGTCACGCTGGGTGATATTGCCACAGTGTCAATGACAACCCCTAAAGCCAACTCGGTCGTCTATCAAAATGGGAATCCAGCCATCGGTATGCGGGTGATGCGTGAAAGTGGCGCCAATGTCCTAAAAACTATAGACTTGCTTACTCAGGAGCTAGATATTTTAAATGCCACAGTCCTCGCTGAACAAGGCATAGCGATTGAGAAATCATTTGATCCGTCTGTCTTTATTAAACGCGCCATCACTTTACTCTCGGGTAATTTGCTGATTGGTATTATGTTTGCTATTGGTATTTTGTGGTTGTTTTTGCGTCAAGCACGCGCAACTGCGTTGATCGCTTTAACCGTTCCCGTTTGTTTGCTCACCACAGTGATTATGCTGGGTATTTTTGGGCGTACCGTGAATGTCATATCACTGGCAGGGCTAGCCTTTGCAACAGGTATGGTGATGGATGCCGCGATTGTTGTGCTTGAAAATATTGTGAGGCTGAGGGAGCGCGGCGAAAAAGCAACGATGGCTTCGCTACTGGGCGCTAATCAGGTTTGGGGGGCGTTGCTGGCCTCAACAGCAACGACAGTGGCGATCTTTGTACCAATTTTGTTTTTGGAAGATGTAGAAGGTCAGTTGTTTGCTGACTTAGCCCTTACGATTGCTATCGGGGTTGCTGTCTCGCTTGTTGTAGCGGCAACGGTTCTTCCTGTGGCGGCACTATACTTTATGAAAGACTTACCAGTAACAGCAGGGACAGGGGAACGAGCAGGGCGTTGGGCATCAAAACTAATGGCCCTGACATCGACCAAAATGCGTCAAGCTATTTTGATTGTATCTTTGTTTAGCGCAGCTATTGGTTTGAGCTATTATATGTTGCCTAATATGAATTATCTACCCCCTGTAAAGCGCGATGCTGTGGATGCTTTTATGATGTTCCCAAGTGGGGCCAACATCGAAATGATTGATGAAGAAGTTGTACAAAAAGTAGTTGAGCGTCTTGATCCCTATATGAAAGGTGAAAAAGAACCAGCGCTGAAGAATTATTACTTCATCACCTTTCCAAACGGACAAGGCGGTTCTGTCGGTATTCGCGCCAAAGATCAAAGCAAGGTAAAAGAATTAGAACGCCTTGTGAAAGAGGAAATTTTAGTTGATTTCCCAGATATTTTTGTTTTTGCGCAGCAAGGAAACTTGTTTGGTGGTTTTGGTGGCAATGGATCGGTGCAGCTGAATTTGCATTCCAGTGATCTTGATAGTTTGCGCGACGTTACCATGCAAGCCATGCGTATGATCAGCGAAGCACTACCGGGTGCGCAGGCACGCCCGAACCCAGACCCTAATGTTATTTCGCCAGAGCTGAAGATTATTCCCAATGACCGCCGCCTTGCAGAAGTGGGTTATACGCGTGGTGAAATTGCCCGTATTGTACGCGCCCTTGGGGATGGCTTATGGCTGGGGGAGCATTTTGACGGTGAAAAACGTGTTGATATGATATTGAAAGCGCCCGATTGGAACGATCCAGAACTTTTGACCAGTGTTCCACTTGCAACGCCGCGCGGTGGCACTGTCCCCCTTGGTGAATTGGTGACGATTGAACGCGGTATTGGCCCTACATTTATCCAACGGGTGAACCGCCGCCGGACTGTGACGTTTAACATCAATCAGCCAGAGGGCATGCCCTTAGAAGATATGGTGACTGTTTTAAAAACCGAAGTAGAACCAAAATTACGGGCCTTATTACCTGCTGGGGCTACCATTTCCTATGGTGGCAGCGCTGATGCGCTTGACCGTGCCGTCTCATCACTAGCGATGAACTTTATACTTGCGCTTGGCCTATTGTTTATCATTCTGGCTGCACTTTTCCGCAGCGCAAAAGATGCTTTGATTGTGGTCTTTACGATCCCGCTTGCAACGGTTGGGGGGGTGATGGCATTGAATATTTTGAATATCTTCAGTTTTGCACCGCTTGACCTTCTTACGATGATTGGCTTTATTATTTTACTGGGTCTGGTCGTTAATAATGCAATTTTACTTGTCGCACAAACGCGTCGGGGTGAAGCTGAAGGTCTAAGCCGTGACGCTGCTGTTGAACGTGCCTTAAGTTTACGCATGCGCCCCATATTCATGAGCACACTCACCAGCATTATGGGCATGTTGCCACTTGTATTATTCCCAGGCGCTGGTAGTGATATTTATCGCGGTATGGCTACAACGATTGTCGGCGGCATGAGTGTCTCAACCCTGTTCACGCTTGTGCTTTTACCGTGTTTATTGCGGATCACAGATTTTAAAAAATTATTATCAACTGATGAAAAGGGCAGCAATTCAGAGATATTGTCTCCCGCAGAATAAAAATAAACAAACATGAAAACAACAACGACATCGTACTAGGATATATCATGACACACTATCAAAAGCGTTATACGCCTATATTAACATCATTGACGCGCACCCCTTTTAAGGCTTTGGGCCTGTGCGCTGTGGCAAGTTTCGCGCTTGCGATCTTAACCCCCTTACAAGTATCAGCCCAGCAAGGACCACCGCCTGCGCTTGTAGAAACAGCCAGTGCAGTTGACGAGAAGATGGCACCGCAAGTTTTTATGCCAGGCACAGTTGTCAGCCAAAATGATAGTCGTATATCAGCTGAGATTTCAGGCCGCATTATGTGGGTTGCCCTTGAAGGGACATTTGTGAATAAGGGCGAAAGCCTTGCAAAAATTGATGACCGTAATATTCGATTGAATGTTCAGCGTGGCCGTTCAAAAGTGAAACAACTTGAAGCGAGGGTGAAATTCTTGAGCTCTGACTTAAGGCGTATCAAAGAACTGGCTGAAATGGATAACACGCCTATTAGCCGTGTGGAAGAAGCTGTGAGCAGCTTGGCTGTGGGGGAAGAAGAACTGGCACAAGAACGTTTGCAGCTAGAACTCAGCGAAATAAATCTTGAGCGCACAGAGGTAAAAGCACCGTTCCCTGGCCGTGTTGTCGAACGGTTAACGGGTGACGGCGAATATGCGACGCCTGGACGTCAGCTTTTGCGCCTCGTTGATACTGAAAACTTGGAAGTCAGCGCTCAGGCCCCCGTGAATTTATCACATATTATATCAGACGGCGAAGATGTGACTTTACGGACGGGTGATACGATTACTGGCACAAATATTCGGGCGATTATTCCTGTGGGGGATACATATAGCCGTACGATGGAAATTCGTGTGAGCTTGCCTCAGCAGCAAAATAATGGTCGCCAAAGCTATGTAGTTGGGGCGGCTGTGCAAGTTGGTTTGCCATCAACACGGGCCGAACAAGTCGTGGCAGTGCCGCGCGATGCGTTGGTTCTACGCAATGACGGAACATATATTTTCCGCATCAATGATGATGATACGGCTGAGCGTTTAGCCGTTAAAACAGGGGCTTCAAACGTGGGATATGTGGCTGTGACAGTGCTTAATCTGGGGGATAGCGCAGTCATTGCAAGCGGTGATAAGATTGTTGTGCGCGGCGGCGAACGTCTACGACCCGGTCAAAGCGTGCGCTATCAGACAGAGGTTGCGCAATCGTTGGACGTGGACAGTTAAAGCGTCTCTCGCTGGGTTGCTTAATTTACTCTCAATGTTAAAGTTTCTGAAAAACATCCTTGGCGAAAGCCGTGCAAATAAGCATAATGCCCCTGCTAGGGGGGCATTTGATGCATCTAAGCCTGATCGTCTTGCTGTTCCTATGACAGACACCAAGCTTAGTGGTCAAGGGTTTGGACAGGTCGAACACTTGGGAGCAGAAGCACACATGGACACATTGTTCAGTAATCGAAACCACACCTTTTGGATTTTCCAAATTTCAGGGTGGATGGGCTATATCATGGTGCGCGTGTTTCAGGGCATGACAGGAGGGCAACCATTTTGGGCATACTTTAAACTGGTGTTAACAGTCTGTTTGATTGGCCTTATAATGACAACGGCGCTCAGGTACATTTACCGCATTGTGCGGCGCTTCCCTCTGCCGATTATACTGTTGTCGGTTATTATGCTCTGCACAGGGCTAGGGTTGTTGTTTTCATCGCTTGAAATGCCTTTTGCTACGTATTTTATTCCCGGTTTTGGTACACAGGTTGGGTTGGCACGGTTCGGCAATGCCATGTTTGAGGCCACAGCATTGTTTGCGTGGTCAGCGATTTATTTTGGTTACCATTATTATGCAGCATTTCAAGAACAGCAAGAAAAAGTATTAAAAGCCACAGCGATGGCACATCAGGCACAGCTAAAAATGTTGCGCTATCAGCTAAACCCGCATTTTCTGTTTAATACATTGAACGCTATTTCGACACTGGTTCTAGAAGGCATCAGCAATGACGCCAATAAAATGCTGACCAAACTGTCCAGCTTTTTGCGTTATACGTTGATTAATGAGCCGACGCAAAAAGTGTCGCTTGATCAGGAGATTTATGCGCTAGGGCTGTACTTGGATATTGAAGAAGTGCGTTTCGGGGACCGTCTGAAAGTGGACTTTATCGTCACGGACCGCGCCCGTGATAAGATGATTCCTTCACTGATCATGCAGCCCTTGATCGAAAATGCGATAAAATATGCTATTGCCCCCAGCATCGATGGCGGCACGTTAACCATTGGCGGGGATGTGAAACGGGGGCGACTTGTACTGTTTTTGCGTGATACGGGCCCGGGGCTTGAAGACCCAAAAAAAATTGTCAAAAGCCAATCGGGATCGGGTGTAGGACTGGCAAATACTAAAGAACGTTTATTGCAAATTTACGGCGATGATCATATATTTAAACTTGAGAATTTGAGTCCAAAGGGCTTGAGTATTACCATTGACATACCAGCCCACACAGAAGAAAAATCAAAATAGACGCTTGTGACTTTGCAGGAAATGCATGGTAAAGAATTAGAATGAAGAACGGATAGCTTTATGACAAAAATACGCGCTTTGTTGGTGGATGATGAACCCCTTGCTATTCGGGGCTTAAAAATTCGTTTACAAGCTTTTGAAGACCTTGAAGTGATCGGCACTTGCGCCAATGGCCGTGAAGCGGTGAAAGACATAAAAGCGCAAAAACCTGATCTGGTATTTCTGGATATTCAAATGCCAGGCTTTGATGGTTTTTCGGTTTTAAAAAGTCTGGTCGGCGAAGCAGAATTGCCGTTGGTGATTTTTGTAACGGCTTATGATGAATATGCCCTAGAAGCCTTTAAAGCCCATGCCCTTGATTATCTGCTGAAACCTGTTGACGAAGATCGTTTAATGGAAGCCATGATGCGGGTGCGCGAAAGTATTAGCAAACGCACAGCGATTGAACAAAATAGCAGGCTGGTTACCTTGATTGAAAATATGGAGAACCCACCTGTTGACGCCCTAACCGCTATTTTGGAAGAAACAACAGACTTTAAAGATGATCGCTTTGATCCACATTTGCGGATTAAAGATCGCGGCCATATTACCATTGTTGATGTCGCTGATGTTGAGTATATTGATGCGGCAGGGGACTATATGTGTATCCATGTGGGGCAGCGCACTCATATTCTGCGCGAAACAATGAAAACCATGCAAAAACGCCTCGACCCTAAGGTTTTTCAGCGTATCCACCGCTCCAGCATCATCAACCTTGATAAAGTCAAAGAAGTGCGCCCGCATTCAAACGGCGAATGTTTCCTAACCCTGATGAATGGCACCGAGCTAAAAGTCAGCCGGTCCTACAAAGACGTTGTTGGCCGCTTTATGTAGGGGAGGTATAATGCTATTTTTCACACATTTACTTTTTAAGATGCATGGCTTTGTAATCGCGGATCATTTTTTGGTAAATCCCATATTCCTTAAAGTCATCGACTGCCCTCGAAAATGCTGTTAAATATGGGTCTTCCAGCAACGTTATTTCATAACCAGAAGAAGAGCCAGTAGGATCAATAGTAGCATATATGCCGTGTGTGTTTATGTTAAATACTTTACTGGCTTCGGAGGATGGCAGACGATATGTTGAAGTATTCCATTTATGTGTATTAAAATTCAGGAAGCTTGATTGTGATGCCGCATTTTGGAAATGCTTGTTAGTGGATTGTTTCAGCATTGATAATGCAGGCTTACCTAAAAACAACCTCATATCATAGTCAGAAGCCCCAGCTTTAATATTATTTTTTGACAATCCCCCTATTATCCAATCAGCTAAAGATAAAACAGCACCATCATCTAGAAAAATGTAAGAGCCTTCAAGGGCATCTTGAAGCGGTATATTATGTGGCATTTGTTGCGGTGATATCTGAGGATAAACAGGTACTTTCAATACTTTATTCAAAGATAATATATCATTTTGTGGAATTACCGTCTGAGCGTGACTGGCTACAGAGGTAGTGAAAAATAAATAAATACAAGCCCTTGTTAAGTATGGCCAAAATTTAGGGGTAAATGAAAACACGCTTAAATGCTTTTCTTCATACGGCTAGTATATTGATTTAACTGTGCGCTTGCGACTAATGTTTTGGTGCTACCTGTCATCTTGTACGCATCACATTGCACAATAGAGATTGTATTTTTCATAGATAACACCCGTGCGCGCCCTTCAAAGGTCCCAGCTTTTAACGCGGTAAATACATTCATATTATAATTAAACGTAACTGCAGAGCGCAGATTTTTTGCATGACAAACCGTAGCAAAACCAGCTGTGATGTCCATTAATGATAAAACAACAAAACCCTTAAAATTACCGAAGGAATCAATCAATGAAGGGTGTGATTGAATAGTGATAACACACTCTGCCTCATCAAGATTTGTAATTTTCGGCTGTAAATTTCTTAAGTATTCATCACTGCCCAATATTTTCTGAAAATGGTCAATGGATGTTAATGTTTTTGTCATCGTCCATTATCCTTTCGCACATGTTAAAGTAATATTTTTATTATTAAAATCATAAAGCATTTCCATGCAGCCTGATAAAGCATCCCGCCCAAGCATTATTTCAGGTGGTCTGCCGCTTTTTTTAGGGGAATTCGTTCGTTGAGCAGTAACTATAATTTCCTTAATTTCTGCATCAGAAACTTTTCCTTGTCGATTATTAAAAACGGGAACATTCTTAATGCGCCCAAAAATATGGGGGCTAGCGAAGCCCAGCATGGAATTAAAATCTTCATTGACTGCCAGCTTGACTGTAGCTGCTGTTAAATTAAAGATAATTTCCTTATATTCATACTGTGACGTTTCATTGATTAATTTCTGTTCTTTAAGAAAATCAACGGCTTTAATATTCAGGACTGAAAAATCATGATGAGCTTTAAAAGCTACAGGAATTTTTTTACCCTCTATTTTTGCAATATACTTCCAGCCATTCTTATTCTTAAGGCGAATGATCTTTTGGGAGAGAATATCGCTAGTTTTTTCATCAGGAAATGTGATTTTCACACGATCAGCCCCCAAAGCACCAACGCCAATGATACCATCATAATTTTTGACAATATCTTGATCAAACCATATAGTTCGAATTTTGGTTATTTTTCCCATTACTTGCACAGGTACTTTCCGTGCTTTTCCTATTAGCTTTTTTTTCCCAACAAGTACGTTAACCGCAGAAAAATTAGCTGCTTTCAGATTTAAGGTATTTGCAATCCTGGAATTTAAAACAACTCTATTCGCTATGCCTGTATCAACAAGTAAATTGACTTTCTTGCCAAATATTTGAGCGTCTACACTGGGGACAGGGTCTGCAATAAGTTCAATAACATTATCATCTGCATTGACACTTGTACAAAAGGAAAAGTGTAATAGAATACTCAAAAAACTATACAAATATTTCTGCATTTAAGCTAGCCCTTCAAGAATATTTATTCTGAATGTCAGGAAGGGACACGCCCTTCCTGATTTTTTCTGAATTATTAAAACGAAGCAGTCCAGCGCCACTTAGAAGGTACTCCATCATGTGAACTGATACGTTTTTGAGCAGCTTTGCTGAGTTTGTTGCTGATCAATTCTTCAACCTTTACTTTGCCTTGATCTTTTAATAGATCAACTAAGCTTTCGGGTGTGATACCCCTGGGAAGGCCGAGAAATTTAGTAATATAATGTAGTAAATTTCTAGTATCTGTAATCATTATAAATTACTACTTTTGATTTAATATATTTATCTTAGATATAAATTATAAGAAATAGATGTATTTAGTCAAGTAAGTTTTCAACTTAATTTATCAAGAATAAGTATTTGAGGTTTATAATCAACCTTGGCCCTCATTAGCCTATATGGTAATTCTCACCTTTTACGAAAGATCAGCAATCGCAAGCCATATCCAGAAAGCCACTGGGCGTAAAGTGCGTTGTGCCAGCTGTCAGCATACTTGGCACGCCGTGCTAGATGAATTATAGCGAGACCAATAAATAATGAGATCATTATTTATTGATAAGTCGAACCGACATATATACTTATAGCCAAATAAGGGGATCAAAATTCACCGCAATTGGCTATATTTGGGGCTTGGCAGCCCGATCACGGGCGGCAGCGGGTTTTTAATACAGCCGCTCACCGACTAGACGAACGAGCTGACCTTCGAACAATTCACGCCGCGCCTCAGCGTGTCTTACGCCTTAGCAGAGACTGCAAATTTGTATGCAAGCTATAGCCAAGGCTTCAAATCTGGCGGCTTTGATATGCGCGGGGATGCCGCTATGACGCCTGCTACATTGGCGGGGTACCAGCCCGAAACGGTCGATTCTTTTAAAGTGGGCCTAAAGGGCCAGTTTTTCGATCGCCGCTTATCGCTTACAACGGCACTTTTCCAAGCCTCATACGATGGTCAGCAGGTCACCAGCCAGCAAGTGAATGCCACTGGCACTGGGATCGTCAGCTTTATCGACAATGTGGGAAAATCGACCATCAAAGGCGCTGAATTGGAAGCCACATTGCGGCTGACTGATACGTTCAGCCTTGATACGGCCCTTGGCTATATGCCACCAGAAACTTTTGAACTAAAATTTAACCAAAACAAACAACAGAAATCTCTCTTAACTCAAGCTATTTTGAAATCGGGGGCAGGATACCTACCAGATGTTTGACCTGAGCATCGTCTGGACATCAACCGCTGAGAACTGGCGTATTGGAGTCCGCGGCAGAAATTTGGCGGACAAAAAATACCGCACTGGTGCCTATAATTTTCCAGGCTTGGCATTCGGCGAATCTGTGATCGGCTTCTATGGCCCGCTGCTTACAGTAACTGCGTCGATCGAATATCGCTTCTAAAGTGTAGCTATAGCCACGCTAATGTTCATTGATCTCAGCATAACCCCTGATGGACCAGTTTCTCTTGCTTCTCATGCATAAAACTTTGCTAGACAAAGCGGATACTTATGCTTATGTGATGTTTTATTACTTATTCATTTGAGACCTGTCATGGATGTTTTTATCGCTGGCTTTGCACTGGGCCTTTCTTTGATTTTGCCAATCGGCGCACAAAATGCGTTTGTGCTGCGTCAGGGCTTAAAGGGTCAGCATGTCTTTGCTGTTGCATTTACTTGCGCTGCATCTGATGCGGTATTAATAACGCTGGGTGTCTTTGGTTTTGCGTCCTTGATGAATAGCTTTCCAAGTTTAACGGATATCATGCGCTATGGCGGTGCAGCTTTTTTGTTTGCTTATGGTATTAAGTCATTAATCGCTGCTTTTCGGGTTTCTGAAGGTCTTAATCCTATGGATGATAAGACCGCTTCCCTAATGGCTACCTTAGCGACGTGCTTGGCTATGACATGGTTAAATCCGCATGTGTATTTGGATACGATTGTTCTGCTGGGGTCGATTGCGGCGCAGTACGGTGAACAGATTCAAATGTTTTGGGCTGGGGCGATTATTGCATCTATTGTATTTTTCTTTTCACTTGGTTATGGGGCAAGTTGGCTTAGACCCTTGTTTGTAAAACCCGCTGCATGGCGTATATTAGACGGTGCTATTGCGATCATAATGTTTACGATTGCTGTACAGCTTTTGCGCATGGAAACCCCTGTTTAATCTAAGGCTGTCAATCGCTTCACATATCATTTAAATTTCGAAATAACGCGCTATTGTCATTGAAACGAGTTGCAAATCGTTCTATCAAGGACCGCACTTGAGTAGAATGTATGAGAAGAATGTTAGTAAGCAGGTGTGGACTTCATGTTGGTTTATGGCAGTTAAGTGTACCACTGCCTTATAATATAAAGTGAGTAATCAGTATGTTTGTGTTGATGGAAGCGCGGGGGCTACATAAAAACTTCGGCACTTTCGAGGCCGTTCGAGGCATAGATCTTACACTGAAAAAGGGTGAAGTTCTGGGCTTTTTAGGCCCCAATGGCGCAGGTAAAACCACGACCATGAAAATGCTAACGGGGTTTTTGGCGCCCAGCAGTGGGTCGGCCACTATTTGCGGACAACTTGTTACTACAGGAAATTATAAAGCCCGCAGCAAGGTTGGTTATTTGCCCGAAGGCGCACCGCTTTATGGTGATATGACAACTCGGTCTTTTTTGCGTTTTATGGCTTCAGCCCACGGTATTGCCCAGGAAGAAGCTTACCAAATTGTCGAAAGTGCTGCAAGTGCTGTGCATCTTGAAAATGTTATGGAACAAAGGGTTGAAACGCTTTCTAAAGGATATACTCGCCGTGTGGGTCTTGCGGCGGCTATCATGCATTCCCCTGATGTGCTTATTCTTGATGAACCCACCGATGGCTTGGACCCTAATCAAAAACATGAAGTCCGCCGTTTGATCCAAGCTATGTCAGTTGATCGTGGCATTATTATATCAACACATATTCTAGAGGAAGTTGATGCCTTATGCACTCGCGCTGTGATCATCAATAAAGGGCAGATTGTTGCAGATGGTACCCCTTCGCAGTTAAAAGTCATGTCGCGCTATTGTAATGCTGTAACGCTTGTTGTTTTAACCGAGGAAGCAGAAAAAATTGCTTCGGCGGTGCGCCGTGTTGGTGGTGTGCGAGAAATTGAGGCCGCAAACGAAGGCACCTATGTGCGGTTAACTATTCTAGCACAAGACGACGTTGATATTGTCGATAGCATCAATGATATCGCTGGGCTGAGTAACTGGAATATACAGCAGTTTTCTGTTGAAACAGGACGGCTTGATGATGTCTTTGGTCGTTTAACAAATGATGGGGGATATTGAAGATGTCTCACGTTTGGACTATTTTTAGGCGCGAGCTGACAGCGTATTTTATGACACCTGTCGCGTATGTGTATTTAACGATTTTTCTGGTTATGCAGGGCTTGTTTACGTTTAACCTTGGGCAGTTTTACGTGCGGGAGCAAGCTGATCTTGCGGCTTTTTTCGCTTATCATCCTCGGCTGTATCTGTTTTTAATACCAGCAATATCTATGCGCCTGTGGGCGGAAGAACGTAAAACAGGAACGATTGAACTTTTGCTAACGCTACCAATCCCCGTTGGGGCTGTTGTTACGGGCAAATATTTGGCGGCAGTTGCTTTTACCGCCTTTGCCTTAGTTTTAACTTTTCCCATATGGATTACAGTGAACTGGTTGGGAAACCCTGATAACGGGGTTATTGCTGTTGGCTATTTTGGGTCATTACTGATGGCTGGTGCGTATCTTGCGATTGGGTCGGCAATGTCTGCGCTCACTAAAAATCAAGTTGTGGCTTTTATTTTGGGCGTGAGCTTGTGTTTTCTGTTTGTCGCCGCTGGAATGCCTATGGTCTTGAATGTTTTTGAAGGGTGGCTGCCAGCCACGGTGATGTCTGCCATCGCTAATCTTTCATTTTTAACACACTTTAGTAATTTGCAAAAAGGTGTCATCAGTTTGGCTGATATGATTTATTTTGTCGGGGTTATTCTAATGTGGCTTTGGGCGACACGATTGATTGTCGAAACAAAGCGGGAGTCTGGATGATGGTAGCAAAACCATTTATGATGATTGTCATGGGTTTCGCCTTTTTTATGTCAGTGACCGTCATCAGTGATCGCTATCTACGTAGTTATAAAATTGATTTCAGTGAAGACCAGCTTTACACGCTATCAGATGGTTCGAAGCACATACTTTCAAACCTTGAAGAAGACATACAGATAGATTTTTATTTCTCGCGCTCTCTTGCGTCTGCGTATCCTCAGTTTTTGGAATATGGAAAACGTATCGAAGATATGTTACGAACCTTAAACGATAAAGCCGCAGGCAGTATTGATTTAGCAATCATAGACCCAGAGCCTTTTTCAGAAAATGAGGACCGTGCCGTTGAGGCGGGTCTAAAAGGCTTGCCATTGCCAGATGGTTCAATGTTGTATTTAGGGGTTTCTGCCCGCGACATGCTGGACGGTGATGGTGTGATCCCTGTCTTCACTGAGGAGCGGGAAAGCTTTCTTGAGTATGACTTAGTAAAGCTGATTAACAGTTTGAACAGCCAAACGAAGCCCAAAATGACGATAGTGTCCAGCTTGCCTTTGACAATCGGGGCAGGGGGGGCGCAAGCGATGATGATGGGCCGTCCTGCACAGCCGTATGTCATATACGACCAGTTAAGCGAGGCTTATACAATCACTGATCTTGCAGATGATTTTGTGCAGATTCCGTCTGGAACAGATTTGCTGTTTGTCGCCCACCCACCTGCATTGAACGATGACCAATTGTTTGCGATTGACCAATATGTCCTTAAAGGTGGTCGGGCTTTGATCTTTTTGGACCCGCATGCTGAAAGCTTAAACCCGCAAGCACCAAGTCCCCTTGCAAGCAACTTAGGTCCACTTTTGAAGGCATGGGGCTTGACGATGGCAGAAAACCAAATTGTCGGCGATGCCATGCTAGCCCAGCGCGTATCAATGGGGGGGTACGGCCCCAACAGCGTAAAAGATTATATTTTATGGCTCGCTGCTACACCCAGCACTATTGATGGCGATGATCCAGCAACAGCAAATGTGCAGTCGTTAAATTTTGCCAGCGCAGGGGCCCTAAAGCCCTTAGACGGTGCCTTGACAAATCTGACACCGCTTGTGACATCAAGTAATACGGCCATGCTTTATGATGCTGGGCGCGCATTAGGTATCCCTGATCCTGATGCGCTTATCCTTGATTTAAAGCCAACAGGCGAAAGTTTTATCCTAGCAGCGCGTATTACAGGGCTGGCAAAGACAGCCTTTCCAAACCGCAGTCAGGATGCGCAAATTTTGCAAACAAACTCGCTCGTTACCAGTGGTCAGATTAATGTGGTTATCACAACAGATTCTGACATGCTAGAAGATCGCTTTTGGGTGCAATCACAAGACCTTATGGGACAGCGGCTTATCGTCCCCATTGCTGGGAATGGCAGTTATGTTTTAAACCTTGCGGACCATATTATGGGATCGGATAGTATGTTAAGTTTGCGCGCGCGCGGATTAGGGCGGCGGCCATTTGATGTTGTAAACGACATACGCCGTAAAGCAGAAGCCAATTATCTGACAGAAGAAAAGCGCTTGCAAGAAGAAATGCAACGTGTAGAAACCCGCTTGGTAGAATTAGAAACGTCAGGCGGTGCTAGCGGTTTGAACAGCCCTGCGCAGGAGGCTGAAATCGAACAATTTAGGGCGCAGTTGCTGGAAACACGCAAGGCCCTGCGTGCTGTTAAGCGGGATTTGCGCCGTGATATTGATCATTTAGGCCGTACTTTAGCGATCATCAATATTGCTTTGGTTCCGTTTTTAGTGATGGTTTTTGGCGTTGTTAGTTTGTTAAGGTTGGACCGTAAAAGTCAGCGCAGCCAGCAACATAACTCATTTTAGAAATTAGTTTGTAGGTATTTGAGAGATAAAAATGTCTGAACGTTTAACAAACATCTTAGGATATTTAACCCTATTTGCGATTTTGGGTGCAATCTGGGTTATGTTTGGCGAGGACCCATCACGGGAACAAGGTGCGCGGGGGGAAAAACTATTCCCCAGTCTGGCCAGTAAAATTGATACCGTTACACATATTATTTTAAGCGAGCAAAATCAAACTGTAACACTTGTACGCGACCACAAGCAAAACCGCGAGGGTTGGTCTGTTCTTGAGCGATCACATTACAGAGCTGATCCCGCTAAAGTGAACGCTTTTTTGCAAGGCTTAAAACATAGTAAGCGCCGTGAACCGAAAACAGATCACCCACAGCGGATGGCAAAAATCGGTCTGGGTGTAAAGGCCGTGCAAGCAGCTTTAAGCGATGAAAAGGGCCAGGAAATTCTAACTCTGGCACTGGGAAAGCGCAAGGAAGGTGGCCTTGGTCGCTCCCTGACTTATGTATTTAAAGCCACCGATACTCGTAGTTGGCTAGTCAGCGACATAGCAGCCTTTTCAAGCGATCCCATATTCTGGCTTGATACTCAGGTCATTA
>JABABO010000070.1 GCA_014238195.1 Kordiimonadaceae bacterium
ATACTGGAACGTGAAGACTCTGCGGTTTGAGCACCTTCTTCGGAGAGCGCCTTGCCACCAAGAACACCTCCCGCACCACTATTAGACTGAGAAATGGTGGTCGGGGCGAAGTGGTCGGCGATGCCTTCTAATTGTTCTTGCGTGACTGAATTCAACAGCCACATCAATAAGAAGAACGCCATCATAGCGGTCACAAAGTCCGAATAAGCAACTTTCCACGCACCGCCGTGGTGCCCGCCGCCTTCAACTTTGATCACTTTTTTTATGATCGGTCTTTGTTCGTTATCTGCCACTTCGGTCTCCTTGATCGCAGGCTTTATCCTGTATCAATGTCTGACTTTAGTGTGCGCGAGTTAAATGGAGGTTAACCATGCATAAAAACCTCAACATTTTCCTGGCATCATTTTTCTGGCGGCAAAAGCGTTAAAACATCACTGTTGACAGGTATCGCGTCTGCTGCGGGTATTTTAATATATTGATTTTGCTGCCACAGGATAAATAAATCATCAAAATGTTTTGATAGCGGGTTTCCCGACTGCCCAGTTGGTTGAATATAAAGCGAATTTTCAAGATTGCTTAAATCGAATAAGCCACGATAGCTGGGACCAAAACTGCTGCTGTGACGGGCGCTAGGATTGCTGCTATTACCCGCAACATTAATGGTATAATTGCTGCCTGCTTGCGGGGCACTTAGGGTAAAGAAATTTTTCAAAATTGGCACTTGTGTAAAGGGTCTGTGTGCTTGGTTTAGGGTATGTGCCATGCCCCATTGCCATGCTTGCAGGTCTGTTCCCAATTCCGCTGATAATTGTTTAACAGTTAATTGCATGGCTTGGTTCGCGATTTCGGTGCAGGTCTGTTGGCCCTCAGTGTTGATGTTATTACACCATGAAAGACTGATATCTTTGTCCAATAAGGGCAAGGCATAATACGCATCTGATTTTGCAGGCCCTTCTGGGAAGGCACTATACGCCAGTGTTGTTTTCACAAGTTGTGGGCGCACACGGTGAAAGCTTGCTGCCAAGTCGCCCAGTTCATCGTGGGTTAACAAGGCCTGATAATTCAGCATCCAACGTTCCATAATGATGGCTGGGGCAGACTTGATTTGCATATTAGCGTCCCATGACCTGAGAGCGTCCTTTGCTGGCGATGGTTCTAACACAGCCAGCAACCAAGATTTTATATCGCGGACCATGTCAGAAATAGTATCACTGTGTAGGGCTTGAAAGCTATTCAGTGTATGATTGTCATGTTTTTTGAGCTCCGCGCGGATACGATTACCGCGGTATGGTAGCCCCCAATCGGCGGTTATGTAATGGGGGTAATCATCTGCGACAATCTTTTCATTGGCGGTCGCTATAATGCCGCTACTGGGATTATAGCGTATTGGTAATTCGGAAACTGGGATCATGCCTTGCCAGTCATATTTCGCGTCCCAGCCAGGTGATGGCACACGGCCCAAAATTTTGTTATCAGGGTGCCTAACAGGCACAAGTGCAGGGGCAAAATATCCAATATTACCCTTTATATCAGCATAAACCATATTCTGCTCAGGCCCTAGGTACAACGAAGCGGTTTCGACAAAGTCATCAAAGTTTTTTATGGATGCTAAGCCATCCATAGCAACAGGTGCAGTGTCATAATCACCAAGTGCTGTCCATTGCAATGCCATGACATATTTTTGGTCTTTAGAGGCTTGTTCGTTGGCAATATCTAACGAGGTTTGATGTATATCTGAAATCACAGGTCCGTGGCGCGTCTCACGTACAGTCATGACAACATCTACGTGCCCCTTAACTTTAATGCGTTCTGATCTCGTTATAAATTTTTCAGGGCCTGTGGGTGTAAGATACGCATCTGTTCCAACAAGTTTCTCGATAAATAAGTCTTGGGTGTCGGGTGCTGTATTTGTAAACCCCCATGCGATAGTATCATTGCGGCCTAAGATAATCGCAGGGGACCCAGGAAAGCTAACCCCTACTAAATTTGTATCACTGTCGCGTTGATGGAGGTGCAAGAGATACCATATGGAAGGCGTGGTTAAACCCAAATGCGGGTCGTTAGCCAACAAGGGCTTGCCACTGGTGGTATGCTCCCCACTGATTACCCAATTATTACTGCCATAGCCAGCTGGTTTTTCGCCGCCCATACTTGCAAATATGGCTGTTAATTTGGCGTCGTTAAAGGCATTTTTTAAATCATGCATATCTGGGATATCAGGGTGATTTTCGCCGGGATAATCTGGAAAAAAGCTTTTCATTTTATCATAACCAACAGCGTTTATAAGCTGTGCGCGGGCAATTTCATGGCGCATATTCTTAGAAAGATCTAACCACATCATTTTTTGCCACACCATAATATCTTCTGGCGCCCATTGTGTCGGTGTAATGCCTGATATGATGAATTCTGGCGGCAAAGCTTTGCGGTTAGATTTTATAAAGTGATTGATACCATCTGCATAAGCCTGCATCCCTTGCTGTGTTTTGAAAGGCAGATTATCAAAGGCGATTTTGGCCTTTGGTACGAAACCTAATGTGCGCATATATTTATCAAGTTCAAGCGCGGAAGGTCCTGCGATTTCTGATACTCTTCCATGACCAATTCTGCGATTAAACTCAAGTTGCCACAAACGGTCTTGTGCATGAACAAATCCTACGGCAAAATAAAGGTCCTCACGATTAGCTGCAGAAATATGGGGTACACCGTATTTATCGCGCGCAATAGTAATAGGCTTGCTAATTCCATCAATGATTATAGTCCCCGTTGTTTGAGGTAAGCTTGATAGCAACCAAGCGCTCAGATAGGCAATGATAAGCAAAAGAATAAGCAGGCAATAAAAGGCTATATGTTTTAGTGATGTGTTCATGTTCGTCTCTTTGGCCTTGTCTATTTGGCAAGTGAGTTGAAATCTTAATCAAGACTAGACAGATAGCTATCAAACGTAATAGTTATCTTAATAGGCTAGACTTTTATGTGTGCCAAGTCGATATTTTCATTCTTCTAAGGAGTTTTCTCATGACGCATGTTGCTTTTTTAGGCTTGGGTGTTATGGGATATCCTATGGCAGGTTATTTACAAAAAAATAAATATAATGTTAC
>JABABO010000388.1 GCA_014238195.1 Kordiimonadaceae bacterium
CACCAGCTTCCGCAGCCGTCGCCATAGCCAGCAAGGCGACAATGGTCTTACCACTTCCCACATCACCCTGCACAAGCCGCAGCATCGCAGTTTCCTTAACCATATCACGGCGTATATCGCCCAAAACAGCTTGCTGGTCATTGGTGAGTGCATAGGGTAGCAAAGATATGATTTTATCGCTGATATTACGGGTGCCATTAATAATTCTACCGCGCTTTTTAACTGTGCTATCACGCACCAATGCTAAAGCCAGCTGCGCCGACAATAACTCATCAAAGGCTATGCGTGCACGTGCGGGATGATCGCTTGCAAGACCATCAGGGCTATCTGGATTATGAATTTGCCTAAGTGCATTTAAAAAGCTGGGCCACTTTTCGCGAACGACCAATGCAGGGTCAGACCATTCTGGCAGGTCTTTTACGCTTTCCAAAGCCCCTTGCACAGCTTTGCGCAGCATTTTTCCAGACAGCCCTGCGGTTAAGGGATACACGGTTTCAATTGCTGGCAAGTCATCTGCCTTTGTTGGGTCTACCATATAATCAGGATGTGTTATCTGGATTTGGTCGTTATAATGTTCCACTTTTCCACTTATCAATCGGCGCTGACCAACGGGAAGCTGACTTATAAGCCAATCTTTTCGCGGATTAAAAAAAGTAAGCGTCAGAAAAGCTGTATCATCGCGGCATAGAACTTTGTAAGGCGCACGCTTGTTTGATGATGGCTTATGCTCCACAACTTCAATATCAAGCGTACAAACTGTGCCAGCATCTGCATTAATAACCGATGGGCAGTAGCTGCGATCAACCAAACTTATCGGCAAATGAAAAAGCACGTCCCTTATGCGGTTACCAGCAACGCGGCTCATCAAGGCACCTGTGCGTTTGCCAACACCTGACAGGCGTTCAATATCAGAAAAATAAGAAAACAACAGTTCAGGCCGCACTTACATTTATCCTTGTATCATCATTGCATCATCATTCATGCTAGTTTAAACCCTGCCGCTATGGTCTTCCAACATGATAGAACACAAAATTCCAATATTTTATCCTTTATCGACAGAGCAGCTTAGCTTATGGTAACCAACCTTAAAAGGGCGAAAACATTATTATTAATTAGCTATGAAAATGACTAACCCATTATGACTGATCTTGATTATAACCCTCACAGGGCACTTGGACTTGCAAACCGCAGAAGGCGGCTACTGTTTCGGTCTTGGCACCGTGGGATCAAAGAACTAGATTTAATTTTCGGTAATTTTGTGGAAACGAATTTACAAGATTTTAGTCATGAAGATTGTATGTGGTTTGAGCGCTTATTTGAAGAACAAGACCATGAAATTTTGGCATGGGTCACGGGTAGCACGGTAACCCCAGAAAAATTTCAGGGTACGATGATGGCACGGATACAAAAGCTCGATTTTATGACATTACAAGCACGATAATCTTCACATCAAACTTTATCATTTTGGGGCTGCTTTGAAACATTTAGAACACATTATCAGCGATGACATGATTACACATGTTGGCCGCGTCCCTTCTGGCTATGATGCCATGCTACTGGCAAACCTATGTGCCTTAAATTTTGCTCGAAACAAGCGCCCTACCCTACATATTGCCAGCGATGATCAACGCCTTGCTGGCCTAAAAGCAATGGTTCAGTTTTTCAATCCTAAACTTGAAATTCTTATGTTCCCAAGTTGGGACTGCCAACCATACGACAGGGTTAGTCCGCATACAAACATCACTGCAACACGCATGGCGACACTTAATCAGCTTACAACGCGTACCTCAGTAGAGGCTACAGTAAAGCTTAAAAAGCCTTTGCTTATTCTCACCACCATTAATGCCGCTTTGCAACGTGTAGCCCCGCGTTCAACAGTCGCTGGTAGCAGTTTAAGCGCACGCATCGGGGATGAACTGCCGATGCAAACCATCATCGACTTTTTATCAACGAACGGCTACGTACGATCCTCGCAAGTCATGGAACACGGGGAATTTGCTGTCCGTGGTGGCTTGCTCGATTTATTCCCCCCAAGCGCAGAAAAACCTATCAGACTTGATTTTTTTGGCGATGAAATTGAAACAATCCGCACATTTGACCCGCTCAATCAGTTATCAACGGGTCAGCAAAAAAGCTTTGATCTGATCGCTGCCTGTGAATTTTCTTTAAATGAAGACAGCCGTAAATTTTTTCAACGCAGTTACACTAGCAGCTTTGGCCCGCCCAATTCCGACGATGCGCTTTATGCATCAGTCAAAGAAGGCAGGCGCTTCCAAGGGGCTGAGCACTGGCTCCCTTTTTTCCATGAAAGCATGCAGTCCCTTTTGGATTATATCCAGAATCCCTTTATAAGCTTTGATCCGCAGGTTGATGAAGCTGCAACAGCACGGATTGAGGCGATTAATGATTATTATGAAGCCCGCAGAGAGGTTTGGGACATTGAAAAATCTAGTAAAAATAACGGACCTACCCTTGCGCCCAGCTATAAACCTATTAGGCCAGAGCTTTTGTATTTACGAAAAAACGAATGGGACCGCTTAAAAGAATCCTATCATTTCATACAGTTCAGCCCGTTTGAAGTGCCAAGCTTAGATGCGATTAATTTAAATGCTAAGCAAGGACGCGATTTTGCCCCTGAGCGAGGTCAAAAAAACACAAATATCTATGATGCAGTTAAAGATCATGTCGACACATTACTAAAAGCTCAAAAGCGCGTGGTTTTTGGCTGCTACACTTTAGGATCAGCCGAACGCATGAAAGCAGTGTTAACTGATCACAATATCTCTCAAGCCCATATGGCTGAGACATGGGCCGATATCATGCATGAGAGTGGTAACGGTGTTGCGATTACGGTTCTCCCTATTGAGCATGGTTTTGAAACTTCTGAAGTCGCTGTCTTGTCGGAACAAGATATACTAGGGGACCGATTAATTCGGAAAGTACGCCGTAATCGACACGCTGATAGTTTTTTAACCGAAGCCAGTGCTTTAAATCCTGGTGATATGGTTGTCCATGCCAATCATGGGGTCGGTCAATTTATCGGCTTGGAAACTGTCCGCGTTTCAAACGCTGCGCATGACTGCCTACTTCTTACCTATCATGGGGGCGACAAACTTTATGTGCCAGTGGAAAATATCGAAGTGCTCACACGATTCGGAAATGAGGCAAGCACAAATGCCCTTGACAAATTAGGTGGTGTTGCTTGGCAGGCCCGTAAAGCCAAAGCCAAAAACCGTATCCGCGAGATGGCGGGAGAACTTATTAAGCTTGCGGCAGAACGCGCCCTACGTGAAGGCCAACGCATAACCATATCCGAAGGCATGTACGCTGAATTTTGCGCACGATTCCCTTACGAAGAAACCGACGATCAAATCAGATCAATCGCAGACATAATAGCAGATTTATCCTCTGGCACCCCGATGGACCGCCTGATTTGCGGTGATGTTGGTTTTGGTAAAACGGAAGTCGCCCTTCGTGCAGCCTTTTTATCGGTTATGGCTGGCCATCAAGTCGCTATCATTGCCCCAACCACTTTGCTCGCACGCCAACATTTTATTACGTTCAGTGACCGTTTCCGGGGCCTGCCTGTGCGAATCGCCCAGTTATCAAGACTGGTGAATGCGAAAAATTCAAAAATCACAAAATCAGAAATGCGAGATGGTACTCTTGATATCATTATTGGCACCCATGCTTTGCTAGCCGAGGGTATAAAATTCCGTGATTTAGGCTTGCTCATCATCGACGAAGAACAGCATTTTGGGGTCGCTCACAAAGAAAAATTAAAATCATTGAAGTCAAACGTGCATGTTTTGACATTAACGGCAACGCCGATCCCACGCACGCTTCAAATGGCAATGAGCGGCATTCGTGATCTATCAATTATCGCGACACCACCCGTCGACCGCTTAGCAGTGCGCACCTATGTTACCCCCTTTGATCCTGTTGTGCTGCGTGAAGCCTTGCTG
>JABABO010000116.1 GCA_014238195.1 Kordiimonadaceae bacterium
ATGTCACGGCCTATGACCCTAAGACGTATTATAACCGTGTTAAAAATAAAGTTTTTGGATGGTAAGATAGTCCATTTTATCCCTTAATGCGTGTTTTAAAGGCCCCTAAACGGGGCCTTTTTTTGTTTGATCATATCCGTCACCCTGAACTACACCCATCACCCTGAACCATACCCGTCACCCTGAACTTGGTTCAGGGTCCATTGCCCTTTTAAGACATACTCAGGCGGAACAGTCTAATGGATGCTGAACTAAATTCAGCATGACGACTTTTTTCGTCACCCCGTGCAGCCAATTCCGTCACCCTGGACCAAACCCGTCACCCTGAACTCCCAAACGTCACCCTGAACTTGGTTCAGGGTCCATTGCCCCTTTAAGACATACACAGGGCCCCTTTAAGATATACACAGGCGGAACAGTCTAATGGATGCTGTTTGCGAAGCTGGCTTTAGCCAATCAAATTCAGCATGACGCCTTCTTTCGTCGCATCCACTTGAATTCAGCTTAGTTTTAAGTCGATCTTTTTTGCTGTGGTGACAAATCGGGCGATGATTTGATTAATTTGATCGGTCGTGTGCTGGGCGCTTAGGCTACAGCGCATTAAATTAAATCCAACAGGTGTTGCGGGTGGGACAGCCATGTTCACATATACGCCTTCATGCATCAATTGTTCCCAAAATAATGTCGCAGATACCATGTCAGGCAGGCAAACCGCGATAATTGGGCTTTCGGCTTTTTCAGTTGCCAGTTTAAAACCTGCTTTTTTTAGACCGTCATGCAAACGCCTCGCATTTTCCCAAAGATGGGCTCGGCGATTACCACTGTTCTTAATTGCAGTAAAAGCAGCCGTGGCGCCTGCCACAACACTGGGGGGCAGGGACGCAGTAAAAACATAAGGGCGGCACACAAGGCGCATAACATCAAATTTTGGATGGCTTGAAACGCAGTATCCGCCCACAGTGCCGACAGATTTGGAAAAAGTACCTATGATAAAATCAACGAGATGTTCCATGCCCAGTTCTTCGGCAAGACCGCGTCCTTTTTCGCCGTAAAAGCCCATAGAATGCGCTTCATCAACCAGTGTCATGGCGCCGTGTTCTTTCGCGATTGTCAAAATTTCTTTAAGCGGTGCAACATCGCCCAGCATCGAATAAACACCTTCAACGACCACCAATTTGCCAGCCTCTGGCGGTAAACGTTTCAAACGGCGTTCCATTTGCGCAGTATCATTATGCTTGAAACGAACGACTGTCGCATTGCCTAATGCGCACCCATCATAGATCGATGCATGACTGTCGCTATCGAAAATAATATAATCATGTTTGCCAGCAAGGGTTGAAATCATGCCCAAATTTGCTTGGTACCCAGTTGAAAAGACCATGCATTGGTCCATCCCGTAAAAATCAGCAATTTCGCCTTCTAGGGTTTTATGCAGGGTATAGGTTCCATTCAAGACCCGCGAACCCGTGGTACCTGTCCCATATTTTTCAAGTGCATCGCGGGCGGCATCAATAGCGTCAGGGTTAAAGGTCATACCCATATAGTTGTTCGTACCCGCCAAAATAGTTTTCTTACCATTGATCATGGCTTCGGTTTCAGAGAGTATTTCATCCATCACCACTTTAAAAGGATCAGCCGATTTGAAAGGTAGGGCCGACTTTTGGGCGATCAGGCCATCAAATTTATCTAAAAGATCCACAAGCATGCTCTTTGTTTACAAATTAGCCAGCATCTCAATTGCCGGACTGAATAATCTTTTCTACAGCATCAGCAACGTGCTGAATAGTTTCTAGTTCTGGCAAAAGATTGAGCGGTATAATGATGTCATACTCATCTTCTATATCTGCGACAAGGTCCATTACGGTTAAAGAATCAAGCTCTAAGTCCCCTGCGAAGCTTGTTTCTGGCCCAAGGTCTATGCTTTTTTTATTGATAGGGTTTATCAATTCATAAATCTTTTCAAGGGTTTGCTCAGATACCATACCGTTATCCTATCAATACACAAGATTACAGACATACATAAGTTAAATCGCTTTGGCAAGCACTGCGATAGCATCATAAATATCCTTTGTCGCGGTACCAAGCAACTGTGTTTTTTAAGCCACTTACCAGATCATACTGTACTTTCCAGTCCTTTATTCGTGGTTTACGGCTTGCGCGGACGGTCCAATCATTATGGGCTAGTTCCTTTGATTTTGGATAGGTGAATATTGCTGGTTTTCGGGTTATTGCTGCAATGCCCCCGTTAATAGCCCCAAATAATTTAAGCATAGGGGCAGGAATTGTCAGAATTTTCAAACGTTTTGCACCATCAGGCTTGCTCGCTAATATCGCGCTTGCTACATCGCGTATGCGGTAGGCACCAGATTTGCCGTCATCGGGCTCAATAATTTCACCTTTGTGAGACATATTTGTCAGCTTAATGATTAGACTTGCAGCATCACTGACATGAATCATTGAAAATCGATTTTGCTTGCTAGCGGGCGCAGGTAAAAACCCGAACTTAGTGGTTTTCAACATCTTTAATATTTCCATATCACCAGGGCCGTAGATCGCTGGTGGGCGAATGATTGTGTGGGCAAAAGGCCATTTGTTGGCTTTTACAGTGACTTCGGCTGCGGCTTTGCTGGCACTATAATGTGATAAATGTGGTTCCCGCGCTGTTAAGCTTGAAATATGAATGAAATGTTTGACATGGCTTAGGGCGGCGGCATTCAGAATGTTTTTAGTGCCGCCAACATTGGCGTCGAAAAATGCATTTCTATCAAGGGCTTTTACAAGACCAGCGCAGTGTATGACCGTGTCTGCGCCCTTGCATAATGAAGTCAGTGCTGATTGGTTGTTTAAGTCCCCTATAATCCACTCTACACCAGTTTTTTTAGGCTGCGGCTTGCGGGTTAGGGCGTGTATCAAAATACCCTCTGCCACAAGTTTTTCAAGGATATGCCCGCCTAGAAATCCCGTAGCGCCAGTTAAAGCAACAGATTTACAGGCAAACGCCGATTGTGAATTGAGTGATGTCATAAATACTCTAAACGCCTTTGTTAGCCAGCGAGGGCTTGCAAGTGACCTGATAAATACTGTGCGCGGGCTTTGGTGCGGGTTAATTTGCCCGACGATGTACGGGGTAAGGAACGGGGCGGTACGGCTTTGACTAAGCATGACACAGATGTCACATCGTAAACATGGCTGCGAATAGCTTTGATAAACTGGATGCGTTGCGCTTCGTCGGAAACCCTACATTGTACCAGCAACATGGGAACTTCTTCGGCCTGATCGCCGGGCACTGAAATCGCTGCTACATCACCGTTCTTAACGCCTAAGACTTGCTCGGCTGCCCATTCGATATCTTGTGGCCAATGGTTGCGCCCATTGACGATAATCATATCTTTTGCGCGGCCCACGATGTAAATTGCCCCATCCTTAATATAGCCCATATCCCCCGTATCCAACCAACCTTCGGGACTAAGGACTTCGCGCGTGGTTTCAGGGTCATTAAAATATTCGCGCATGACAGAGACACCCCGCAGATACAAGCGGCCCACGTGTTCATCTGCTAAAACAGCCTCATCTTCATCGCGGATTTCAAGTTCATATTCAGGCAGAGGAATTCCACAATTAACAACTGCACGCTTATGGCTATCCTCGTCAGTTGCAGCAACTAGAAGGTGGCGATCACCAGCAAGTAGGCTTTCTTCAATGTCTTCAACATGAACGCCAGCACCAGCAACCCCAAAGCTGACCCCAAGGGTACATTCTGCAAGGCCGTAGCTGGGTATAAATGACTTTGGATTAAAGCCGATGGTCTTAAATGTTTCAGCAAAATAATCCAGCACATCTGGTCTGATCATATCGCCGCCAATACCTGCTGCGCGCCAATTCGATAGATCAAGCCCGTCAAAAGCAGTAGCACGAACCCCAGCACGGCGCGCACAAACATCATAACCAAACGTAGGACTGTAGGAGATTGTCCCCTTATTTTCTGTAAGGACACGCAACCAGCTTAAGGGCCGCCGTGCAAAATCTTCGGTCGGAATAAAGTCTACAGATACTTGGCAGGTTAACGTTGTTAAAAAAGTGCCAACAAGCCCCATGTCATGGTAAAAGGGTAACCATGAAACAACGCGGTCATCGTCTTTTAGGGGAACGCCGTGATAGCCCATACCATGGGTGTTAGCCAGAAGGGAACGATACGTAACCGCGACACCGTGTGGGAAGCGTGTGCTGCCGCTGGAATATTGCAAATAAGCGAGATCATCAGCCGTTACCTTAGCTAAAGCGCCTTTGTCATGCAAATTCTCATATGCTTGGGCAGAGCCTACAAAGCGTAAATCTAGCCCCCCTAGCATGTCTTTAATCAAATCAGCCATAAAATCAGGGACATAAAGGCCAGAAGCGCCGCAGCTCCGCATTTGGTTTTCTAACTGTTCCACATATCCGACTTTACCACCAAAAGAAGTGGGTAAGGGCAAAGGTACAGGCAAAACACCAGCGTACTGGCAACCAATAAAGAAACAAATAAAGTCGCCTGTGGTTTCAGCAATCAAGGCAATACGGTCTCCTTTTTGGAATCCAAGTCCAGCGATTTTGGAACCTAATTCACGGGATGTATGGCGCACCTCACGCCACGTTAGGCTTTCAGATAAATGTCCGCGAGCGTCATAAAAATTTACCCCACGCATGCCTAATGCAGCATATTCTACAGCGTCAATCAGCGTATCAAAATCTGAATAACGGCGTTCCAGAGTATCATCGAGCGTTGGTGTCGCTTTTATCATTCGGTTTATATCTGCCCCAGTTGAACCCGAAAGCATAATACGCGCTTGCAAGCATTCCGACAAATAAAATCAGCAACGACCTGTGAAAATTTGTGCTTCCATGAAGAAACATAAGCATTCATAACCATAAAAATATTTTAATAACAATGCTTTGTTGGTTTAAGGATTTTTAGCCTTTTGTGGTTTCTTGTTGCTGATTGCTGTGGTTCACCACTGCTAAAATCCCGATAATTGATCATGAAATTTTTAAGAATTGACATCATATGTTGGATGTTCTTAGCTATCTTTAAAGTGGACTGAAGGGCTTAAATCATAAAAGGGTGATCATAATTATGGGGCTAGACATTACCCAACTGAGACAAGAGACACCAGGCATTTGGCATAAAGGAAACCCAAGGATTCATCTGGATAACGCTGGGTCTGCCTTAATGCCACAGTGTGTGATTGACACGATGATATCCCATTTACAGCTTGAAGCAATGTATGGTGGATATGCAGCACAGGAGCAGAGGGCCAGCGTGCTTGAGCAAACCTATGCGTCCCTAGCAGCCTTGCTGGGCGGTCATGCGGGTGATTATGCCCTTACCTTAAGTGCGGTGGATAGCTGGACTAAAGCCTTTTATAGCCTAGATTTTCCTAGTGGATCCAATATTGTTACGGCCTATAATGATTATTGTAGTAATTATCTTGCATATCTTGATGTAGCAGAAAAATTCAAAACCGAAATCCGCGTTGCTAGGGCTGATTGTAATGGTGTGTTAGATGTTGATCATCTTGATAGTTTAATTGATCAAAAAACTGTCGTCATCAGTGTAACAGCTGTGCCGTCCTCTAGCGGTCAGATTAACCCTATAGAAGCTGTAGGGAAGATCGCCCGCAAACATAATGTGCTATTTTTACTGGATGCGTGCCAAGCTGTTGGGCAAATGCCAGTGTCTGCTGAAGATATTGGTTGCCACATGTTGGTTGGGACAGGTCGTAAATTTTTGCGAGGACCACGGGGTATTGGCTTTTTATATATGAATGCTGAGGCAAGGGAGCGTATAAAGCCTGTGATGTTGACAAATCAGTCTGGGCTATGGACCAGTGCAGATACAATGGAACTGCGCTCAGACACCCGTATTTATGAAGGATGGGAGCGCAGCCCGATCAATATACTCGGGTTAAAAGCAGCGATTGATTATTTAAGCGAACTTGGGGCTGATGCAGTGTTCGCACGTCTGAAATCATTAACTGATCATGCGCGGGCAGAGATTGCCAAACATGATAATCTACTTATGGAATGCCCAATTCATTCGCAAGCATCAATCATTACACTGAATAACCTTAGCTGTGATGCGGATTATATTAAACAAAAACTTGAAGAGAAAAATATCGCTGTGAATGTTTCGACAGTTTTTCATACGAGATTGGATATGGAAATGCGCCATGTGGAAAAGGCACTCCGTATATCGCCGCATGTCTATAATTTGAGCGAGGAAATAACTGATACCATTAATCTTATAGCAGATCTGTCGCCCAAATGACTTATAATAATAAACACGGAAAGCCATCAAAACCTTTAACATTTAAGTCTTTGGAAAAATCAGGCTTACGATATTTGGGGCGCTATGCCACAACCCAAGCTAAATTTCTAAAAATATTAGAGAATAAAATTAGGCATGCAAATGAAAATAATGCTGATCCAAACGAAGAGCAGAAAAATTGGGCAATAACCATTGCTGATAAATGTGTAAGCCTTGGTTATATTGATGATACAGCCTACGCTGCTAGTCGTGCGCGTGTCATGGTGCGACGTGGAAAACCAATGCAGATGATTATTTCTGATCTGAGACACAAGGGCATTGAGAGCGATATAATTAAGGATGTGATTGCGGATTTAGCCCCTGTGGATGTGCAGGACGGCGAGAGACTATCACCCGACGCAAGGGCTGCGGCCTCTTATATTAAACGCCGTCGTTTCGGATGTTTCAGACGAATTAAAGAAGAGCCAGTTAACGAAGGACAAGAGCAAAAACATCCTCATAATAAGGAAATACAATCGCTTATGCGCGCGGGGTTTAATCCAGACCTTGCCCGAAAAATACTGGAAATGGATGAAGATGAAGTTTTGTTACTGATCGATTGATTTTTGATATGCACAGTTTGCTAAGGGGCAACCACTGCCCCAAACTGAGCCAGCATTTCAGGGGTGTCTAAGTCCAGCAATATGCCCGGGTCATGGGTTTCTACTTCTAAAACATCACACTCATTTTTGTGTATCACAAAACGCCCGCCCTTATCACCTGTAACAGTGTTGAGGGCATCAAAGTACCGTCTATGCCACAAAATCGGATTGCCCCGTTTGCCGCCGCAAGTCGGAATAATAATCCCTGCATCTGGATGATCTTTGACGGCCTCACTCATTGTGGTGATCGTTTTCTGTTGTACGAAAGGCATATCGGCAAGGGCTATGAGTAGATAGTCGCAATTCGGCAAAACAGTTGAAATACCAATCTTAAGGCTAGTGGATAACCCTTGTGCATAATCAGGGTTATGCACATGTGGCACATTAGCTTCCTCAACAATTTTAGCAATATCATCGCTGCGATGCCCCGTGACGATTGTGGGATTATAGTTTCGGTACGTATCGATGGTATGAGCTAAAATTGTTTTGCCAGATATATTCGCTAGTAGTTTTATGCCACCAGCACGGTTTGCCTTTCCCGCGGCAAGAATGATGGCTTTGATTTGTGTCTTGTCCTGACTTAACGCGGTTGCTTGTTTTGGCGCACGTGCTGTTAATCCGCCAATCCCGATATTGGCTATGTTGCTAAAAGACACGGCTTTACCAGTAGAAATATCGGCCAAAACGCGATCAAACCCATTAAATAGGGGCGACTTTATACAGCCAGGTAGTCCAATGATTGGCACGATACATTTAAAGTGTGGTGTGTGCAGTGTGGCATATACCAGTAAATTCCCTGGTTCAGCTGGCATACCGACGCGGTCTATATCACCACCCGCTGCTTCAATCGCTTGTGGGATGACATCGCGCTTATCACTTGTGGCAGCTTTGCCAAGGATTAGAACAATATCAATCTGTGTATAATCAATTAGCTTGAGCTGATTTTGTATATCTTCGACGGTATGATCACAGCTTAGACGCTGGGTAATAGATACAGCGCGATCTGCACAGCGGTCCTGAATAGTTACAAAAGCTTTTTCGGTAAGCTTCTGATCGGTTGAGATGAAACAAGCGTTTTTGGGTTCATAGGGTAAGACGTTTAGCAGTTCAGACGTTGCGGTATATTTCTGTATTTCTATTGCAGGGACACCGTAAGGAATGATTTTAACAGTGGCAAGGCGGTCACCAGCCTTTACCAATTTATTGGCTTCAAGGGTTGCAATGGTGATTGATGAGTTAAGTTGATTGAGTTCGTTAATCGCTTGATCAGCTCCAAATCTGCCATCGCATGATGCAAATATATCAACCCGGCCATGCTTTGCTTTATGGGCGGTAACGTTTGAACCACAAATGATATTGGCGATTTTGTCAGCCGCATCGTTTTCAGAAATATCCTCAGAACTCAGTTGGAAAACATATAGTTTGGGAATTTTGGCAGAGGATATTTTTTTAATATGGGTATTATCTAGCCTTGCGGCTTTGGGATAATGAACACCATTCACTGTTAAGCTATGGGCCAGCTGCCACCCAGCGCATAAATCAGTGTCGCGCTGTTCAAATCGCATTTCGGCTATCCTTTATGTGCGGGCTTTTTGGATGCCTGAGTGTTTGGATAATTTCTGCTAAGATGGCGACAGCAATTTCTGATGGGTTTGCGGCCCCGATATTCATGCCAATGGGTGCATGTATGCGGCGTGTGCTTTCTGGGGCAATTCCTTTTTGGTGTAGACGTTCAAGGCGCTTTGCATGTGTGCGTTTACTGCCAAGGGCGCCAATATAAAAAGCAGGGCTGATAATGGCTTGACCCAGCGCAGCATCATCTAGTTTTTCATCGTGTGTGAGGGCAACAACTGCTGTTCGGTCATCTAATGGGTTATTTTTCAAGAAATCGTCGGGCCATTCTTTTGAAATTGAGGCACGGCCAAAGTCACGGTTATCTGTGAATAGACCGCGTGGATCAATAATGGTCACTGCAAATCCTAAACCACAGGCCATTGGAGCTAAGATCTGGGCTATAGCAACTGCGCCAGTAATATAAAGGCATATTTTGGGTAATATAGGAATGAACAAAGTGCCTGCCTGAAGCATAGCTTTGTTAAGCGAAATCTTGTCACTTTTTTCGGGTTTCTCTAAAGCAAACAGTCCAGTACTCAAATTTATAGCAAGAATGGAGGTTTTACGAGCTTGAATAGCCTTTAAACAGGCATTTAAGGGCTCAACGTGATCCTTTGTTATAACAATGAGAGTGATTTTTAATGTTCCACCACATATTAAGCCAGTGGCAAAGGCATTATCGTTACTGACTTGATACATTAGGTTCTTGGACCCGCCGATAGGGAGTAATTTTGAGGCTTCGGCAATCACATCACCTTCAACGCAGCCCCCAGACACAGACCCGTCAAAAGCTTGGTCCGCACGGATCACCATAAGCGATCCCGCTTGACGTGGTGCAGACCCCCAAGTTTCAGTTACAATTGCTAATACAGGGTGTTGATTATTTTCATACCAAGAAATGGCTGTTTTGATTTGCTTTTCCATAAATTTCTACGGAGTCCGTGATTATAGGACATGTTATGCACAAGAACTTATCTGGTCACACATAAGCAATCAAGGTAAGCTTTATTATTCGTTCCTGATAAAAATCTTTATAAACTGGGTTTTGGGTGAATGTAGGGCGAACGCGGCTTGAGACACAAGCCTAAAGATAACAGACACAGTGGGGGAGAATTCCTTAAAATAGAATCAAATTTATGCTGCAATGAATTTTTAAAGCGCAGTGCCACTAATCTGGTTGATTTAGCTTAAGAAGTTCAGTTTCAAAAGCGACAAGTTTGCGGCAACACATCAGGGCCTTATAGTATTTTTGTTCCATGACATTGCGGCTAACCTTCACACAGAGCTCAACAGCTTCAGGGGAGGATATGACGTTCATGAATTCTGTCATTCTAAGTACAAATTCATCATAATATTTGCTGTAATTTTGATGATCCATATACATCAACATTATCGGGAAATAAATACGGCGGGCAGGGGTGGTAACATCATCTTCCTGCATAATATCTTTTTCACGCAGGATTGACGCTTTGTTGTGCACAATAAGCGTAGAGCGCCGATCACCATTCGCTATTACAGCACCATTAATGACTAATTTTTCAGCGGGCTTTAATGATAGCTTCAGTGCCATGCGCAGCTCCTATAATAAAATTCGTTAACGTTAAATATACTATATTATTGCAATTATTATTTAATTCTTAAGAAGACTTATAATAATTATCTTCATTATGAACAAGTTCAGTGTGTTTGGTTTCTATTTTAAAACAAGATGCTTGATGATTGATAAGGTGAGCTTACATGGCGAAAACAATTGCGGCAACTCAGCTAGATTTTAAAGATGACGAATCATTTGGCCGTCTTGCAAACATTAAGAATGTTAAGGGTAAGCTGAAAAAGTCGCTTTTGAAAGCGCGGACGGCTCACTTGAAAGCCGAATGGGTCGCAGCAGTTCAACATTATAATGACGCATGGAAGCTTGCCCCTGATGATCCTGAAATACTCACACTACTGGCTTACGCCTTGGTGCAGCTTGGGGTGCGTGATAAAGCCATAGCCGTGCTGGAGCATGTTTTAACGTTTCGCCAGCCCGATGAAACTATTTGTGGTATCATGGGCATGCTCGCCAGCAGTATGTCCATGCCTGATATTGCGGAAAAAGTTTGGAAGATAACTTTACGCTTTAATGATCAAGAGCCAGCCTATTATGTCAACCTCGCGAGCGCCTTGGAGGCTCAAGAAAAATACGACGAAGCAATAGATTTACTACAACTGGTGCTGCCGCAGTTCCCAAACGCTGTTGAGCTTTGGAATGTTTTAGGTGTGGTGGTTATGCGACGCGATGGCAATGCAGCGGCCCGTGTATTTTTTGATGAAGGCTATAAGTTGGACCCCAAAAACACCCATATTCTAGGCAACAGAGCAACCGTATCAGAAACCATAGAAGAATTGATCCAGTATTCTAGGGAAGGGTTAGCCGTTAACCCTCAGGAAACCGAGATTAAAATGGGCCTTGCTTATGCACTGATGTCGATTGGCGAAGTCAAAGAGGGTTTTGAGCATTTTGAAGTACGGCATAATGCTAAGCGTAAAGCACGGCAAAATACGTTGTTTACCATTGATCGACCGCGTTGGAGCGGAGAAGATATTACAGGAAAAACTTTGTTAGTGATGTGCGAGCAAGGCATAGGAGATGAAATTTTATATTCCATTAATTTGAACCGTCTAAGAAGCCTTGGCTTGAAAAAAATAGTTCTAACATGTGATCCACGCCTAGAAGCGCTTTATAAAAACTCATACCCAGATTTCGATATTTATACCTGTCATGATCAGACACAGCACGGATATATGTACCGGTTTTTCCCCAAGTTACAGCAAGACCTAGCTGACGGAAAAATAGACATAGATTATGCCGTTCCATTGGCAAGCCTGTGCCATATTTTTTGGGAATCGGTCGCTGATATACCGAATATAACAACACCAATATTGCAAGCGCGCGGTGAATTGCAAACGCTTTGGAAAAACCGTGTTAAAGCCTTACCTGGTCAATTAAAAATTGGGGTGTCATGGTCCAGCGGTTTGGTGACAAGTGATCGTAGTAGTCAATATTTTTCTGTCGAAGACTTAAAATCTTTGTTGGAAATAAAGGATGTGAGCTTTGTGTCTTTGCAATATGCAGCTGCTGCGGAGGGAATAGCCTATGCGAAAGAAAGGCTGGGTGTTGAAATTCATGAATGGGATGACTTTAAAATCAAGAAAGATATTGAAAGCAATATAGCGATTATGTCGCAACTTGATCTGGTCGTTGGCCCTTTATCGTCACCGCAATTATTTGGCATGGCCGCAGGGGCAGACGTGTGTTGGATTGCCACAGGTTTCCCCGCTTGGTCATATGGTAGAAAAGATGGCAGCGTGTCATTCTACAGTGAAAAAGGGCGGATTGTGCGCAAAGAAAAAGGTGCGGCAGATTGGGCAGCACCTGTTAAAACCGTTGCGGATATGGTTCGTGATATGCTAGCGACAAAGGCATCAAATGCATAAGAATAAGCCATATTTTATTGCGGAAGTTTCCAGTAATCATCACGGGGACATTGAACGCTGTATTGATTTTATTACGGCCAGCACCGATATTGGTGCACAGGCTGTAAAGTTTCAATTGTTTAAGATTGATCAGCTTTTTGCCCCAGAAATTTTGAGACAAAGCCCTGAACATCGCCAGCGCGTAAAATGGGAACTCCCAAAAAGTTTTTTGCCGGAATTATCAAGTGCCAGCCATAAACTGGGATTAGATTTTTCATGCACGCCTTTTTACCTGGATGCTGTAGGGGAGCTAGACCCCTATGTTGATTTTTATAAAATAGCCTCCTACGAGCTGTTATGGCACGATTTGATCATTGAATGCGCTAAAACGGGCAAGCCACTTATTTTATCGACTGGAATGGCGGTTTTGGATGAAGTTAAAGCTGCACGAGATGCGTTTTTTGACGCAGGCGGCACAGATTTAACACTGTTGCACTGTGTTTCAGGGTATCCCGCCCCGATTAAAGATTGCAATCTGAGTGCAATCAACACGCTACGCCAACAATTAACAAGCAAAATAGGCTGGTCAGACCATTCAAAGAACCCAGATGTTATCACAGCAGCAATTAAAAATTATCATGCGGATGTCATAGAATTTCATATTGACCTAGATAAAAACGGCGCTGAATATCAAGCGGGGCATTGTTGGCTACCAGAAGAAATAGCGCCTGTGATTTCTGGTCAGTATACACCGCACAATGTTTTTGATGCGGTTGGTGATGGTATTAAAAAACCAAGCCCCGCAGAGATTGACGACAGACAGTGGCGGGCCGACCCCAGTGATGGTTTAAGGCCGCTAAAGCAGACGAGGCAAACATGGGTGCCAGCGTAATTGCCATCATAGGGGCGCGCTTAAACTCTAGCCGATTACCCCGTAAGCACTTATTACCTTTGCATAATAATACTATGATTGGGCACATTATTAATCGTCTAAAAACTATTGATTTAATTGATGAAATTGTAATTACGACAACAGGCGATGCTTACAATCAGGATTTGATATCTGGTGCAAGAAAACATAATGTTGGGTCCTTTGCATATTTGGGTGATGTCACTGATCTTGTCGGTCGGGTTGATGCTGTTGTCACGACTTATGACTGCGATAAGGTTTTATATATCTGTGGTGATTGCCCACTGATTTGCCCTGAAACAATAACAAAAATGATAACCGCGATGGAGGAACAGCCTAGATGTGACACAGTGGGACTATCCCCAGCACAAGATGGTAAAACATGGGTACATGAAGGGTTTATGCTGTACCGTCGGTCCTATTGGTCGCGGATGGTAAATTTGGCAACAACAGATTTTGAGCGTGAACACATTGGTGCGGTTGCTAGCTATTCACACAAACTTAAGCCGCAGAATCCTGTTAACATTGAAATTAATGAGATTTTTTGTGATCATGAACTGCGTATTTCGCTGGACACCCGCAGTGATTATCGCTTTTTGTCTGACGTTTACCAAGCATGGTATTCAGAAAATCCTGATGATTCTATCGTTGATTTGAAATGGGTTATGCAACAAACCAAAAAAAATGGTTCCATAATTCCACGAAATTTACACGTTCATCAAAAAGCTGTTGAGGAAAAAGCCAGTAAAGTTGCCTTATTAACATGTGCAGGGCGCTCGTGGGGGTTGGGCAATCTTAAGCGGACAATTATTGCAGCCGCAGCATTACAGGATGAATTAGCAGTTTCGGTTATGATTTATCTGGTTACCGAAGGTGAGGGCCGTGAAAAGAGCTTTGTGAGTGATACAGAACTGAATTTTTTTCCCCATGAACACATAAGCTCAAGTAAACTGAACAGTATCAAGATGGATGCTGATTTATTGGTTGTTGATATGCCAGATCAGATTTGGGATTTGTGTAAATCCTTTATCCCCTCGGATATGCAAAAAATCGGTATGGACCGTCTAGCTTACGCACCCGATTTCGCAAGCGGCTATATTCCAAGCTTTTATGCTGATAAAGAAAAGCGGACCTGTGAGCATATTCGATATGGTTGGGATGCGTATCTTTTGCCCGATGTCACACCCCTTAAGTTAAGGACTAACGCAAGTCAGACAGAAGGCGCTGAGAGAACACAGAAGTCATTACTTGTGTTATCAGGGGGCAGTGATCCCTCAAACGTATCAGCTTGGCTTCCTAAATGCTTGATAGATCACCTACCGCATGGATGGTGTATCGAATGGGTAAAAGGTCCGTGGGCCAATAAACCAGTTGTTAACCATATCAATGCTAGTGTTTTCAACATTGTCGAAGGTGCTGATAACCTTATGCCAATCATACAGCAGGCCGATGCGGTTTTTTGCCTATATGGTGTGAGCTTTTTTGAAGCACTGGCTGCGGGGAAAGCTATTATAGTCATGGACCCGCTAGGGGCAGCGATGAAAGAGGAATGGGCATCTTTAAAGACCGAAAACATTGCGGAAATTATCGATTGTAAAAGTGAGATACCGATGGCCATGAGAAAAATTTTAAACGGGCATTACAGCACAGTGAATAGGCAAGAAAAAGCGACGCAATTAGCACTGGGTAGATTAACTTTTGCTAACTTTATCAAGCAATGCTTAGCCATAGAAGCGGAGAGATGAAAACTATGAGTGCGGCTGTAAAATGGTTATCGGCTGAATTGGGTTGGACAGTTCCTAATCCCG
>JABABO010000150.1 GCA_014238195.1 Kordiimonadaceae bacterium
AATAACCTGTGCCTGTATTGGACAGATCAATGACATCGCCTGAACTATAATCAAAGTCGGTGATTTTATCAGCGCCTGAATTTGCAGCGAACACAAAAGTATCTGCGCCGCGGCCACCGGTCATTGCGTCATCGCCTGCGCCGCCATCAATGAGGTCATCATCATCACCCGCACTGAGCATGTCATGGCCATCGCCGCCAATGAGCGTATCATTACCGATGTTGCCATCTAACGTATCCGCGCCAGCACCGCCGTCAAGCAAATCATTATCGTCCCAGCCATATAGTTTATCGTCGCCGTCGCCGCCAGACAGTGTGTCGTCACCATGGGCACCGGTCATGGCATCGTCGCCGCCGCCGCCATCTAGGGAATCGTTGCCATCACGGCCATATAGGCGATCACTGGCATTACCGACACCGCCCTTAAGGGTATCATGGCCAGCGCCGCCATCAATAGAGTCTTCACCATCACCGCCGTCAAGACTGTCATTTCCTGCACCGCCGAAAAGGGTATCGCTATCAATGCCGCCTAGAAGGGTATCGTCCCCGTCGCCGCCTTCAATAAGGTCTTCACCAACACCGCCATCAAGGCTGTCATTTCCTGTGCCGCCTAAAAGGGTATCGCTATCAATACCGCCATTAAGGGTATCGTTCCCGTCGCCGCCCTCGATAAAGTCAGCGCCAGCGACGCCTTGGATATAATCATTGCCGCTATCGCCGTACAAGGTATCGTTACCAGGGCCAGCATATAGGCGGTCATCACCGTCTTCGCCGTAAATCAGGTCTTCGCCGTAATAGCCATAAAGCTTGTCATCACCCAAACCGCCCCAAAGCGTGTCATTGTCTTCATAACCATAAAGCGTGTCATTGCCATCAAAGCCATGCAGCACATCATTCCCTGCACCAGCGTTTAGATAATCATTGCCGTCAAAACCAAGGAGGCCATCATCGCCATTGCCACCGTATAACCAGTCGTCGCCGCTGCCACCGTCTACACGGTCATCACCGTCATCACCGTATAGCGTATCATTATCATGACCACCACCAAGATTGTCATCACCGCTGCCACCAACAAGGCTATCATTCCCTGAACCCCCTATCAAACGGTCATCATCGTCGCCGCCATCAAGGGTGTCGTTTCCATCAAAACCGTTCAAGGTGTCATCGCCGCCCTCACCATCAAGGACATCATCGCCCGCGTAACCGTAAACAAAATCACGGCCCTTACCTGCATTTATCGTGTCGTCAAGGTCGGTGCCAATCAGGATATCTTCCAAGTCAGTCGCGTTAAGGTTAACTTCGCTTTTGCTGCGAATTGTAATCGTTATATCTTGCGCTGTGCCATCCTCGGCTTGGATCGTGATATTATCTTGCACCGTATCACTATCGCCAAGGCCCTTCACTTCACCGTTGTTTTTATCAACATAGTAGGTCCATTTACCCGCGGCATCAATGGTTAGGTGGCCATAATCACCTTGCACAGTAGCTGCTTTGAATACGTTATCATTGCCGTCAACGTCACTGCTTGTCAGGCTGCCAAACGCTGTGGAGGTATCGTTCTTGCCAAAATCAGTACTTAATCGACCACTGATCACTGCAGCTTCATTGGCCCCCGTAATTGTGAGGGTGATCGTGGTAAGCCCTTCGTTGCCAACAGCATCTTGGGTGCGCACGGTAAAGGTATCTGCTAGAGTTTCGTTTTCACGCAGTGCCTGTACAGCCAAGGCGTTATTATCAAGGGTATAGGTCCAATCGCCGTTATCATCAACCGTAGCAGTACCATAAATCGGGCCATTATCTGTGACCATCCAAATGAAATCACTATCGGCCTTACCCCCTAGTTCATCGATATTAATCGCCCCAGTGGTCACGAGTGCGCTATCTTCAATCACATTACCCGTTGTATCGCCGATGCGCGTTGGGATATTATAGGCAAAATTACTAGGATGCAGATCAGATAGGTTGGTATTCGAAAGCCGAACGCTATTATCAGCATCAACAGTGATCACCACATCATTACCGTTTTGGCTTGCGCTTGCTAAAATATCAGAAAAGAGGTTAAATCTAGATCCGCCAAACCCAATGATGTCACCACTGCCGGGATCAAAATCTGTCACGGTGTCGTGCCCCGTTACAGCGGTTCCCCCTGTTTTATTGATATCAAGCTGGAATGCAAATATGTCGCGGTCATTACCACCTGTTAATATATCATCGCCGCTGCCGCCTACGAGTTCATCATTCCCATCACCACCATCAAGTGTATCATTGTCATCTTCACCGTATAAAGTGTCATTGCCATCGTCGCCAGAAAGGGTGTCATCGCCAAGGCCGCTATAGAGTGTGTCGTCACCATTACCGCCAAAGAGGGTATTGCCACCTTTGCTCGATCGAAGTTCATCATTCCCATCGTCGCCGCTCAACCAATCTTGAGAAACACCAGCACCACCCTGAAGAGTATCATTGCCTGCACCACCTTCTAACGTATCGGTACCATCACCGCCGTTGAGTAGGTCATTCCCATCACCGCCTGACAACATAGGATCATTGTCATAATCACCATTAAGCGTATCATTACCAGCCCCGCCGAAAAGTCTATCTTTACCAGCGTTGCCAATAAGAAGATCGTTTCCGGCACCCCCGTCTAACCAATCGTTGCCGTCGCTTATCGTGTTACCATTCGTATCGCCCCTAAGAGTGTCATCACCACCCTTACCAAAAACGATATCATTGCCTCGGTTACCTTTTATAGCGTTATTATTATCATTACCAATGAGTGTATCATCGCCGAGACTAGTCTTGAGATTAACCACGCTTTCGGTACGAATTGTAAGAGTGATATCCTGCGGTGTGCCATCTTCGGCAGTAACTATTATCGTATCGATCAGTGTTTCATCAGCTTGCAAGGCATTTACTGTGGCATTGTCGTTATTTAAACTATAGCTCCAGTGGCCTTCTTCGCCCATCAATAACGTGCCATAAAGACCCAGCACAGTTTCTGGTGTGAATTTATTGTCATTTCCGTCAACATCCTGACTTGTCAGGGTGCGTTGCGTTATGTTTACATCATCTCTGGCCACCGCGCCTGTTCTTTGTCCCCCAATCACTGCCGCTTCATTGCTGCCTGCAATCGAGATGCTGATAGTCGTACGCCCTACATTGCCAGCGCTGTCTTGTGTATGAACGGAGAAGTTATCAATCAATGTTTCGTTTAACCGAACGGCCTGAACTGCCGCCGCATCATTATCCAAAGCGTATGACCAGTTGCCACTGCCATCGATTGTGGCACTACCAAAACTGGCCTCAGCACCGATGACCCAAGTGAAATCACTATCCACCGAGGCACCAGGGTCATCAATATCAATCGCCCCAGATGTAACCAGTGTGCCATCTTCTGCCACACTGCCAGTGGTATCACCGATGCGCGGCGGGACACCATAGAAAAAATTAGAGTGGTGCAGATCAGCAAGGTCAATTTCTTCAATCCGCAAGCTATTGTAGCTATCAAGGGCGATCACCACATCTGTACCGTCTTGGCTCGCACTTGTTAAAATATCGGTGAAACGGTTAAATATCGGACCGCCGAATTCAATGACATCACCGTCACCTGGAGTAAAGTCGGTAATAGTATCATGCCCTGTTTCCGCCGTATCACCTGTCATGCTGCCGTAAAAGCGAAAAACAAAATGATCAGCACCCGCGCCGCCTGTTAAGATATCATCGCCGCCGCCGCCAACAAGTTCATCATCAAAACTACTGCCGATTAGCGTATCATCGCCGTCAAGGGCATGGATGATGGCATCGCTAATAGCCGCAGATTTATTTAGTGTTTCATCCCCGTTACTGCCCAGCGTAACAACACTTGCAAGAACGCCTAAGTGAATATCCCAGCCGTATACTTCGGTGAGCTTGTTATGGGACGTGGCATCCGTATATTTCTTGCCCCCAAAAACAACGTTATTATTGATGGCGGTTTCACCCGCTGCGGTGTCCAGCGTTGCCCAACCCGCCAGCAAGCGATCATAGGTATCCACGCTCATATTTGAACCAAGCAGCATGTTTTCGGCACTTTGAAGTGCGCTAATATCCCAGTCGTTGATATCCCGATTAAAGCGCTGAGCATATCTGAACATGTCATCCATATTGGCAACATGACTGACATCCCAACCACCTATATCTTTATTGAAGAATTGGGCGAAATAGAACATGTTACTCATATCTGTGACATTACTGACATCCCAGCTGGCTATATTGCCATTGAAGCCAGAGGCCCGTTCAAACATCCCTTTCATATTGGTGACATTACCGACATACCAGCTATCAAGGTCCTGATTGAAAAAATTAGTAAAGTGCAACATATAAGCCATATTTGTGACACTACTGACATCCCAATCACCAATATCCTGATTGAAGTTATCAGCTTCGGAGAACACGAAGCTCATGTCAGTAACGCTGCTGACATTCCAATCACCAATATCCTGATTAAAAAATCTGGCCTCTGTGAACATAGACGCCATATTTGTGACAGCGCTGACATCCCAATTTACAAGGTAGCTGTCATTAAACAAGTAATCAGCTTTAAAAAGCTCGGATAAATCTAGATTTGATCTATCAATCAAGGGCTGCACTTGCTCGTAGGTTGGGTAAAAAGAAAAATTCTTATAGGCCTGAATTGCGTCTTGATAACGGATTTCTATGTCTCGGTTTCCGACAAGAACACGGTCATACAGTATATTTAGCTCACTACTTCTTATCGGTCTGCCGTTGGCGTTCTGAGCCCCTAAGTGGGAGCTGGAATCTTCACGAATTTCCGCGCGGATCGTGTCTGGATTGCTATAATTTGAATTATTACTGGTTGGAAAATTTGACATGGGTCATTCTCATATATGTTAAGTCAAACTAAGGAACCGCTAAGGATCACTTTAAGACAATACAGTGCATCACCCTATACCATCATCAGTATAAGCGCAACTTAGCATATTCTCGGTTTTGAGGTTAACACTGTAGTAGTTTGTACATTTTTAGGGCTTCTTTAGAGAACATAAATATTCTACTTCAGTTCATTTTTTGTATAAATAAATATCCAAAAGAGTCATTAACCCGCACCCTCTACCGCGAAAGGTTACCATATTTGGTGATCCCTTTAGTAAATTCATAAGTAAATTCATAAATAAAGCTTGGCGATGCCTACTAAGCCTGCAATGGCAAAATCCACCAAGGGGCTTCAAAACCTCTAATGCATCTCACGCTCGGTCAATTATGGTCGGGTGGCACATACGTATGTCCAAGGCTTTGCCCAAAGGTATGTGCGGCCTTGCTCCGTGAGGTGCTTAGGTTTTTGAACACCCGGCTGCCAGACTATTTTGATCAGGTTTTTTGGTGTTAGATTGCTAACCTTTAAATTTGGCCTTCAGAATATTTGTCATAAAGACTTAGATCAGAAAAAGTTGTGATCAGAAAACCTTTTGCCAGCCAGCCCCTTTAATGTGTCAATAAAAGGGTACAAGTATGTCAAACAAAAAACCATCAAAAACCGAACACGATTTAATTTTTGATACAAAGGCTCGCGAACAGGAATTTTGTTATTTTTTTCTGAAACAGCATAAACCTTTCTTGCGACATCTGGGTCAATCACTTAAATGTCAACGCTTAGCATCAAAACTTAGCCTTGACTATCTATCCAATCTAACGGGCTTTAGCACAGTTCTGTTAGAAGCTTTTAGCAGGGCAAAGTCGAACCTACCCTTTGGGCGCTTCATCATATTGCGGACTGCTATAATATCCAACTTTCACAGCTTCTCGCACTTGCTGAGAAAGAAAAGCATCATTGAAATTGTATTAATATTCAGCACTTATTTAGCATCAACAATAATTGGCATTGCAGCCATATGACTTTTGCATCTAATGAGCAATTGTGTTGCCACATTCCCTGTGATTGGCACGATGACTGATCCTGGGCCTAATGCTCTCACTAATCTATCACCCCCTTTTATCTCAACCGAGAAGCGGGCAGGTTTTCGCGTCTGTGAGGAAAAAGAAACTTTTACTTTTGTAACATGCTTTTCTGCATTAGGTCCCGTCACACCAAATTGCGTGTAAATAATATTCCAAAGCCCCCAAATACCTAGCGGAGCAGCTGTTGTGATCCTACCTTTAAGCGTTATTGCATCTGCTTTCAAATCGCTTTTAGTTGCGTTTCCTAAAGCTTGTTGAACTGCATTTCGTAAATTATATCCATAATGAATACTCATATCACTCTCCTCAAAAACATAAATTATGAAATACGAAATAAAATGTCAATAATTATTGCGTATTTCATAAAAATAAATTCCTAGACCAAAAATAAATATAATGCCATAACAAGATTGCAATTAATCATAAAATGCCAAACTTTCAGATGAAGGAGCACAGATGGCGAATGGGCATAAGTATCTTGAAACGCCTGTTTCTTACTTTTTGGCCGTCAATGTGATTCTGCCATTTTTTTGGATAGGGCTGGTTGAACTTGGTTCATTTTTATTACCCTTAGATAAAATTTATTATTTATATGTCAGCATCTTAATCTTGGTAATTCTTATTATATTCAGTGCAAATATTTTTGCACTGAAGCGCTTTCCTATCCATAAACGCTGGTTCGCTGGCATTGGCATATTAAATTTGATTGCCTTTGCTTGCATTGGTGATGTTTCCTTTATTACAGCCATTCCTATGTTTCCCTTTTGCCTGACAACTTATTGGGAGCTGTTCACTGCGTCATATAGCCAATTGCGGTGAATTTTGATCACCACATTTAGCTATAAGTCTTTGTGTCGGTTCGACTTTGCAATGAATAATGATCTCATTATTCATTAGTCTCGCTATAAAAAGCCTTGGAAAACATTTAGCTACGCTAAAAAATCAGATATTTAATCCTGCTATCTAAAGCTAAAGACCCCGCAGAAGTGCAGGGCCTTTGTTTCTGGTATTTATTGTCAATGGCGTTAAAGCGATTTCACAATATCTTCGACCATTTTCTTGGCATCGGAAAACAACATCATGGTATTATCGCGGAAGAAAAGCTCGTTATCTACCCCCGCGTAACCACTGCTCATCGAACGTTTAATAAACAATACAGTCCCTGCTTTTTCAACGTCCAAAATCGGCATGCCGAAAATGGGGCTAGCGGGATCGGTTTTAGCCGATGGGTTCGTTACATCGTTTGCACCGATAACAAAGGCGACATCAGCTTGGGCAAATTCACTGTTGATGTCTTCCAGCTCAAACACTTCATCATACGGAACATTTGCTTCGGCGAGCAGCACATTCATATGCCCAGGCATTCGTCCAGCAACTGGATGAATAGCGTATTTTACCTCAACGCCTTCTTCCTTTAGCAAATCGCACATTTCTTTTAGCGCGTGCTGGGCTTGCGCTACAGCCATGCCGTAGCCTGGTACAATAATCACTTTACCTGCATTTTTCATGATAAAGGATGCATCGTCGGCTGAGCCTTGCTTGACGGGGCGGTCATCGGGTACACCAACCCCACCAGCCGCAGCGTCGTCGCTACCAAAGCCCCCTAAAATCACCGATATGAAGCTGCGGTTCATGCCTTTGCACATAATATAGGACAAAATTGCCCCGCTGGAACCCACCAGCGCCCCTGTAATGATCAACGCAGTATTACCAAGGGTAAAGCCAATTCCAGCTGCCGCCCAGCCCGAATAACTGTTCAACATGGAAACAACAACAGGCATATCAGCCCCGCCAATAGGGATTATCAACAAGAACCCAATAACAAAGCTAAGCGCTGTCACTGCCCAAAAAACATCGGCACGCTGATCAAAACAGAACCAAGCTGTACCGCCAATGATCGCCGCGCCGAGCAATGCATTAATAAAATGCCGGCCCGGTAACATGATCGGCGCCCCAGACATATTACCGTTCAGCTTCGCAAACGCAATCACAGAGCCAGAAAACGTAATCGCACCAATGGCAATGCCAAGGGTCATTTCGATTTTGCTCGCCAGAAATATTTGTCCGTCGGTCCCTGCAATGCCAAAGCCAGACGGGTTTAAGAAGGCCGCACCAGCGACAAATACCGCTGCTAATCCCACCAAACTGTGGAAGGCAGCGACAAGTTGCGGCATATCCGTCATCGCAATGCGTTTCGCAATAATAAAACCAACTGCACCGCCGACAAGGATGGCACCAATGATCCAGTCATAGGAAACGATTTCAGGACTAAGCAGTGTTGTCACCACAGCTATTAACATCCCCGCCATACCGTACAGATTACCTGCACGACTGGTTTCAGGGCTTGACAGGCCGCGCAACGACATGATGAAAAAGACGCCAGCGACCAAATAGGCAATGGCTGTCATATCTGTTTGAAATTGTGTCATATCCTTGGCCCTTACTTCTTTTTCTTCTTGTACATGGCAAGCATACGCGCTGTTACAGCAAAGCCCCCAAAGATATTCACCGCCGCCAGCGCTATGGCAATCGCCCCTAAGATTTTAGAAACCGACGCACCATCAGGACCAGCCGCAACAAGTGCACCCACAATAATCACTGATGAGATGGCGTTTGTGACGCTCATCAACGGTGTATGCAGGGCAGGGGTCACCGACCAAACAACGTAATAGCCAACGAAAATAGCCATAATAAAAATAGAGAACTGCTGAATGAATGGATTTACTATCACATCTGAAATTGTTGTCATATCTGGCATTTTACCCCTCCTTTGCTTTGATTAGGTTTGGCTTTGCTTTGATTAGGTTTGGATGCACAACATGACCACCCTTGGTGATACAAGACTGCGCAACCACTTCGTCTTCAAAATCAAGCGCAACCGTTCCCTCAGTGACATGCGGCAATAGATAGTTCATCAAATTTTTGGCATATAATTGGCTAGCATCGGTTGCTAGTCGCGATGGCATATTGCGGTGTCCAATGATTTTAACACCATGCACTTCAACAATTTCACCTGCTTTTGACAGTTCGCAGTTGCCCCCCATTTCAACGGCCAAATCAAGAATCACACTGCCAGGCGCCATGCTTTTCACCATATCCTCGGTGATCAGTTTTGGGGCTGGACGGCCTGGGATTAGCGCTGTTGTAATCGCAATATCCTGTTTCGCAAGGGTTTTGGCGATCAGTTCTGCTTGCTTTTGTTTATAGGCATCTGACATTTCTTTCGCGTAACCGCCCGATGTTTCAGCGGCTGCGGTTTCTTCATCATCAACCATTACACATTTACCGCCCAAGCTTTCGACTTGTTCCTTGGCGGCTGGGCGTACATCTGTTGCGCTCACAATCGCCCCTAAGCGTTTGGCAGTGGCAATGGCTTGCAAGCCAGCCACCCCAGCACCCATCACCATGACTTTAGCGGGGGCAACGGTGCCAGCAGCAGTCATCATCATCGGAAACGCGCGGCCAAATTCAGCGGCCGCATCAATGACAGCCCTATAACCCGCTAGGTTAGACTGTGATGACAATATATCCATCGACTGCGCCCGCGTGATGCGTGGGACAAATTCCATCGCAATCGCCGTTAAACCTGCAGAGGCATAAGCGTCCACCCGGTCACGCTCCACATAGGGGTTTAGGCCAGCCAGCAACACCGCACCGTTTTTTGCTTTGCTAGCGTCTACGCCTTCCAAGCCCTGAACAGAAAAAATCACGTCTGCACCGTCCAAGCTGGCAGAAAGGTCAGCGGCAACTGTTGCCCCCACTGCTTCAAAATCACTGTCTGGGATCGCTGCCCCAAGGCCCGCGCCTGCCTGAACACAGACATCAAGCCCCGCACCCACAAGCTTTTTCACACTGTCAGGGGACGCCGCAACACGGTCTTCACCATCCCGCGTTTCCCTGATAACTGCCACTTTCATTGAACTCTCCTTCATCTACCCATATTGTAACGCTTTGTGCTGGTATGGATTGTTCCAGCCGATCTGACAAAAGTCACGCTACAAAAACTGTAACACTATCATTACATAATTTTTAGAATGTTCAATCCCTGAAATTGATAAGAATAGTACTGACCTCCAAATACCGCGAAATTAATATGGTTAAGCCAATTGAAAACAGCAGCAATGAAACCTATACAGCTTTTCCTTTATGAGCTGCGATATTAACAGAATAAATGTTGAAATCATCAAAAATTGTGATAATTTCAATTTCGAATAGCATACTGGGTTGTTGGTTATTTTGGGCTTTTGGTTATTTTGGGGAGAGTTATGCGGTATTTTATACTATTTTGTTTTAGTCTGTTATTAGCAGCCATGCCTACGCATGCAGCAACCAAGGCAGAAAAAATCGCTTTTAAAAAAGCCTATAAGCATTATACGCAAATCATTGAAACTGATGCGACTAAGGAAGATATATTAGACGCCGCGCAACAAGCCTTTAAAGCTGGCAAAAAAGTCTATGATACAAGTCATTTGAATTATACAATGCTAGCTAATAACGTGGGGGAAGCAGCTTTTATTCTAAATGATCACAAACTTGCTGCCCAACATTTTAAAATTTCTGTGGAAGGTCTTGCGGCTCATTATGGGGCTGATGATGATCAACATCTACAATCTTTAATGCTTTATGCCTACGCATCAATTGATTTCAATTCATCAGCTAAAGCTGAAAAGATATACAAACAGGTGATAAAGATCATTAACAGGACACGCGGGGAAAATTCAATAGTCGCTGTGAATTTTGCGCAGCAGTTTGGTGCGGTTTTATATCAATATAATATGCCAAACAAGGCGATTAAATATTATGAAAAGGCGAAAGATATCGTGCCGACTAATCATGAAAGTCATGAGCAAATGGTCGCCTATTCTGATTTTCTACTTGGTAAGGCCTATTTGACTAAACGAAGACATAAGAAGGCCGAAAAATATCTGAAATCATCGGTAGATTTTTATGACCGCACTGATCCTTCTGGGCGGCAAACCTTATCAGGTCATGCATTTTTGGTGCGTACCTATGAAAAACTGGGAATGTCTGATAAAGCGACTGAGCATTGCCGTGCCATTGGTAAAAATAGCCCAATTGAAAACAACGCTGATTATCAACCCGTGTATATATTGCAACCAACTTATCCTCGCTCAGCTCAGGTTGCTGGAAAGGAAGGACATGTGATCGTTTCTTTGACAGTGGATGATGCGGGTTTTGTTAAAAATCCTAAAGTTTTAGAAACAAAAGGCTCAAGGGAATTCAAAAGGGCGGCGCTGGAGGTTGCTAAGCAGTTTCGATATGCACCGCGTTATGAAAATGGTCAACCTGTTGCAACGCATGATGTGAAATATAAATTCTCCTTTACTCTCAATTAGATATAATCATGCCTCGTATTTGGGCCGATTTGTTCTAAGAATGATATTGATGTATTTGTGAAATTTTAGCTGGGTATCGCCCCAGCGAGGCAGGGGCAATCTGTACTCATCTGTAATCCATCCTGCTTTCAAAATAAGCTGTCCTTTACACAGTCGCTAAGACTGCTTACAGTCAAACACAATAAGATTAGTGCTAAAAACAGAGGGGGAGCTACATGAGCCTTTTTAAAAGCCTGAGAGCTATTCAGACAGCTATTCAGACAGTGATTCTGGCAGTGATGGTGTCTTGCTTAGGCATATTTGCAGTGCCAGCCCTTGCAGATAATTCCTTTGAGGGTAGGGGCATCTTGATTGATGGCGCTGTGAACTTTATTCATTGGCTCGATTCCATAGTCTTCGCCCAAGTGACAGTATTTGGTGCCGAAGTTAACTGGATTGTCGTATGGATGGCTGCGCCGATGGTGATCCTGACCTTTTATTTCCGCTTTTTGAATCTACGCAGCTTTAAAAGGGCGTGGAAAGTTGTGCGCGGTGATTATCATGACCCAACTGCCCCTGGTGAAGTCTCGCAGTTCCAAGCCTTATCTACCGCATTATCTGGTACCGTGGGACTTGGGAATATCGCTGGTGTAGCGATAGCAATTTCCATCGGTGGACCGGGGGCAACATTTTGGATGATCATCATTGGCTTTCTTGCTATGAGCTTGAAATTCGCAGAATGTACTTTGGGGGTAAAATATCGCCGTGAAAACCCCGATGGTACTGTGTCTGGTGGCCCTATGTATTACTTGGAACGCGGTTTAGCGGCACGGGGATACCCACGGTTTGGTAAAATTTTAGGCTGGACATATGCAATCCTCGCGCTGCCTACGCTTCTGCAGATTGCCCAAGTTAATCAGAGCTTTAGCCAAATCAGTAGCGTAACGGGCTTTACGGGAACAGGGAATGCTTGGGCTTTTGGACTTGTGTTTGCCGTTATGACTGCTGTGGTGATTATCGGCGGCATTCGGTCCATCGCCAGTGTAACCAGTAAATTGGTCCCTTTAATGTGTAGCATCTATGTCGCAGCTGCCTTGTTTATTATTTTTGGACATATTTCCGAAGTACCCGCAGCTTTTGGAACCATTTTCACAAGCGCCTTTGCCCCTGATAGCGTGGTGGGTGGTGTGATTGGGGTGATCATCATTGGCATGAAACGCGCGGTTTATAGTACCGAAGCAGGGCTTGGTAGTGCGACAATGGCGCACGCTGCCGCTAAAACCCGTGAACCCGTCAGCGAAGGCACTGTTGCGCTTATGGAACCCTTTATTGATACGGTTGTTGTATCCACAATGACGGCATTAGTCATTGTGATTACAGGCGCCTATCAATGGGAAGGGTTAAACGATATTCAAATGACGAGTGCTGCCTTTGGTAGTGTCATTAGTTGGTTTCCATATGTTTTGGCCATTGCTGTTTTCCTGTTTGCCTTTTCAACCGTTATAAGTTGGGGCTATTATAGCGGCAAAGTTTGGGAGTTTATCTTTGGGGGATCAAACCGTAGTATGACATTCTTTAAAATTATCTTTTGTCTCGCTATCGTTCCTGGGGCAGTGTTTTCTCCGCGTGAAGTTATCAGCTTAATGGATAGCTTGTTCTTTATGATGGCGATCCCCAATATTATTGGCATTTATTTTCTGGCTGGTGAACTACGCCGTGATACTTTGGATTATCTAGCGCGCTTAAAGTCTGGTGCAATAACAGAGGTAACCGATGACCATCCTTAAAAAGCTAGCACTTGTGATCTGGGTTTGTTCGTTCAGTACCAATCCATTATATGCTGATGATAATACTACCAAAAAAAACATCACGCTGGTTTTAGATAGCTTTCACCATGCTGCCGCGAAAGCAGATTGGGAAACTTATTTCAATCATATCAGTGATCAGGGTTATTTCATTGGTACAGATGTTTCCGAGCGCTGGGACAAGAAAACGTTTCAAAAATATGCGAGTGGGTCCCAAGGATGGGTCTATCATTTACGACGCCGCGACATTAACCTCACACCTGATGGCAAAAGTGCATGGTTTCATGAAATTCTGGAGAGTGAAACCTATGGTACAAGCCGTGGCACGGGTGTGATGATTCGCACAAATTTAGGCTGGAAGATCGCTCAATATCATTTAACCTTCCCAATTCCGAACGATTTATCAGAAGAATTTACTCAAAAGATTCAAGCATTTGAAAAGAAGTAAAAGCACTTAGCACATCATAGGTCAGTGCCATTGACTTGATATATCACCGTTTTACAAGCAAATTTAAGCTCTAGTAAACAACTAGGATAAATCGATGTTAATGCAAACATCAACGCTGGAAATCAGCAGACATTCGCCGCGCTTAAAAGGGTCGCTGGCTGGGTTAATGCGGTATTGGCAGGGCTTGCCATGCCAAGATAACTTGCCCATACCCATGCGCAAAAGTTTTCACCCTGCTGACATAACGGATATTTTACCACGAATTTCACTGATGAAACGTCTCTCTGACCGCCATATTATGGTTGGGTTGGTTGGAACAGAAATTGATGCTCTTTGGAAACGGCCCATAACTGGTATGAATTTGTTTGATCTCGCACCCCCTGAAATGCACCAAAATCTTGAGCGATTTTACACCGCGATTATTAACCATCCAGTAGGCGCAGTCGTATCAGAACGCAAAATTGGTACAAATCGTATCCCTTTTGATGTGTCCACGCTATATTTGCCGATGGCAGACCGCGAAGGGGTTTCCAATTATATTATCGGCTGTTCGATCTATAAAACCCGATTCAAAGGAATTGGCCTGAAGGACCGTTTGCTCATTGATCAACGCAATGTCCGTAAAGTCGCCTTTCTGGATTTAGGGTTTGGTGTGCCAGAAATCAAATTTGCTACAGTGGAAAGCCCTGCGCCCTACCAAGCGCAAAAAACCAAAGTCCCATCGGGTTGGCTCGCTAAATTATTTATGAGCCATGAGGGGCCACTTAAGTTAAATTAATGCCAAAAAAGCTATTAGGATGGGTTAGCCACTTTAGCCACCGTCTTCATAATGAATGTTGGAAACAAGCGTTTTAGCCATAAAGCGTGCATTTCCATGCCTTTACCAACGGCGATTTCATACTTGCCACGATCAAACCCACGCATTATGACTTTTGCACAGCTTGTGACATCCATACCGCCTTTGATATTATCGTCTGTGCGCCCAAAGCGACTGCCATCACCCGTTAAGGCATTATCGGAAATATGAGTACGGATAAAGCCTGGGGTGATGGTCGTGACTTTAATTCCTGTTTGAGCTTGCTGCATTTCAGCCCTTAGGGCATCAAAAAAACCCATCATTGCATGTTTTGCGGCGCAGTAACCCGTGCGTTCTGGCGCGCCAATTTTACCAGCGACCGACGCTGTAATGGCAATATGACCACTTTTTTGTTCAATCATAATCGGTAATACGGCTTTTGTGAGTGCGATGGGGCCAAAGACATCGACTTCAAATAATGTGCGATACGTTTCCATTGTTGTATCAACAGCGAGGCCGCGCTGCGAAATGCCAGCATTGTTAAGCAACGTATCAATCCGTCCCGTGGCGCTAAGCGCACTTTCTACAGCCCCATCAATCGCTGACATATCCGCCGCATCAAAAACAACAAGCTTTGTATTGTTTTCTGTTCCGCTTATGCGTGCGCACGTGTCAGCTACGGCTGCTAGGGCGTCTTCCCGCCGCCCCGATACAATAAGATACGCCCCTCTGGCTGCAAATTCATATGCTAAAGCTTCACCAATGCCACTTGACGCGCCCGTAATCCACACGGTTTCTTGATCCATGTTATACTCCTCATAATCTAATGCTTACTTTTTCCTGCTAAAGTGATGGATATGCCCCGCATCGTCAAGCAAGATTAAGAAGACGTTTGAATTATTAACCGATCAAAGCTATAGCTTAAAACATGAAGAACAGCGACATTCCAACAGCCAGTGACTTATTAAAGACCAGTGTTTTAAAATCCCGCCCACATGTGCGCGTTTTAATGCTTCTTGGTCTGCTGTGTGGCATCATATCTAGCATACTGTTTGCACCAGCCAGTACAGTGCTTGATGCTATACTAATGGCAATAGAGACAGATGATCCAACGGGTCCATCCTCGCAGCAAATTCAACAAGCCATGGATATTATCAACGCGGGCTTAACATCATTAATCATCGGCCATATTGCTGTGACAGTTGTGAGTGTAGGCGCTTTGGTCCCTTGGGCGCGGATGACATTTGTAGGGGCTTTGCCGATGCAAGGCGGTTTACAGATGTTTTTGCGACGAACATGGCGAGCTTTCCTGCATATGATCGCAGCAAATGGTGTGATGTTGATGGTTGTCATGTTTGTGACCCTGACCATTCTGCCAGTTGCAACATTGTTTGGCAGTGCTGGAAACACTTTTGTTTTTATCGGTGCAATATTAACATTATGGGCCTTGATGGCTGTTGCAGCGATTGCTAATGTGGCAGTTGCGCTAGAAGCTTCAGACGCACCAATCACGCCCATAATGGTTTGGCGCATTGCTAAGCAACATGTAAAAGCCTTAACTGTGTCCTATGCGGCCATTATCATTGTGCTGTCGCTACTTAATATCACGCTTTTTGCCAGTGTTATTGATTTACTGCCAACATCACTGCAAACAACAGTCTTTGCCGTTGTCGGCAGCACCATTGTTTATTTATTTAATGCCTTGCACATTGCTGGCTTGTCGGCAATGACACTTAAAATTTCATAAAATTTCAAAGGCCCCATAACCAAGGGCTAGTCATTCCATAAAAATCGCGCATTTCGTTTTTCAAGAAAAGCACTTAACCCTTCAGCTGCATCAATGCCGTCTTGCGCTTCATTAAATTCGGCAGCTGTGATATCGTCATCATCAATCTGGCCGTCCATGACACGGCGGATGTTTCGCTTAATACCCCTTATACTATACTGCGAAAGACATTTAATAGTGTTTGCAGTGGCTGTGATCTCGCTGCTTAAGTGTTCTGATGCGACCAATATATCAATCAATCCCATAGTCAAGGCTTCCTTACCAGTGACGTGACGGCCCGTATAAAGCATCAGTTTTGCATGCGATGGCCCTACCAATTCAATGAGCGTTCGTGTATCGCTTAAAGGGTAAATCAAGCCAAGTTTAGCAGGTGTAATGCCAAAACGGCTGCCATGGGCCGCTATTCTTATATCACAGTGTATCGCAAGGCCGCATCCACCCCCAATACAAGCCCCTTGAATAGCTGCAATCGTTGGCTTTTTAGCACGCGCTAAGCTCCGCTGCGCGTGTCGTATCGCGCGGCGGTTTTGTTCGCGGAAGTCTTTATCTTCGGCGGCTCGTGACAATTCCCCGATATCCGCGCCCGCTGAAAAGGCTTTATCGGACACGCTTTTTAACACAATAACCCGTACACTAGGGTCAGCATCCAGCAGCGCCACCGCACTGGCGACTGCTTGCCACATGGCGCAACTCATGGCGTTATATTTTAGGGGGCGATTTAACATAATATGTCCAATCTGATCGCCGATGAAACAGTATACATGTGAATTTTTATCCATCACGTCCATTCGCATATCCTTTCATTAGAACAAACTCGTTTGTGTCCCTGCGCAGCACGATCAATATAGGCTGTGTTGGGGCAATACAGGCTGTGCTGGGGCAATATTATAACGCTTAGGGATAGGCGCATTTGCTTCCGAATTGAAGGTTTGCGCCAGCGCGGTGCTGTCCCCAGTCATGTATAGCGACAACGCATATGGTTTTAATTCCCTATCTGTTGATGACACGATACTGCATTATAACCTGTATTACAGGGTTTAGTATAGTCTGGATACAGCCATGAATAAAAGTCGTCCTAAGGGTCGGTGTTATTCCGTCACATCACCACCCCCGTCACCCCGTGCAGTGCGCAGCACGAGCGACACGGGGCCCAGAAACTAACAAATCCCGCACCAGCCTAAACAACTGCGCCGCTGGATACCGATTTTCATCGGTATGACGATTTTACCGTCACATCGTCATGCTGAACTTGGTTCAGCATCCATGAGTGGTTTAAGCCTGTGTTTGCCTTAAAAGGCAATGGACCCTGAACCAAGTTCAGG
>JABABO010000250.1 GCA_014238195.1 Kordiimonadaceae bacterium
ACCTGTGCGCAAGCTTTCTTCTTCACCAGGGGTTTCCCAACCAGCATCTGCAATCGCTTGGACAGCTGATGTCATAGCATAAACAATGAAATCATCCACACGACGCCGGTCTTTTGGGGCCATCCAATCGTCTGCGTTATAGGTCCCATCGCTACCATCACCAAAAGGAATTTCACAGGCAATTTTACAAGGATAATCAGCGGCATCAAAACGTGTTATTAGCGCAGCACCTGACTGGCCTTCAACCAAACGCGTCCAAGTTTCATCAACACCACACGCCAGCGGTGACAGCATTCCAAGTCCTGTAACAACAACCCGTCTCATCATAAATCCTTATAATTTTTGACAGGCAGATTATGCCTGTATTTATCTCGGTCCGTAAAATTGTTCTCAAAATCTATAGCCAATTGCGGTGAATATTGATCACCTTACTTGGCTATAAGTATTTATGCTGGTTCGACTTATCCCAAAGCACTTAATGAATAATAAGATTATTATTCATTGGTCTCGCTATATTACAAACCATACCTATTGAGCATATATGATGCCTTTATGGGATGCAATCAAGCAATTCCACTCTCTCGAAAAAAAGAAAGGTTCACGAAAAAAGAAAGGTTCACGAAAAAAGAAAGGCAATGCTGACTTCCTAGCCAAGCATTGCCTTTTGATAGCTTTTAAAGTGAAAGCCGTAATCGATTAAGAATTTTCAGAAATAAAATCGATTGCGTTTTTCACAGTTTGAATTTTTTCAGCAGCTTCATCAGGGATTTCAATGCCAAATTCTTCTTCAAACGCCATAACAAGCTCCACAGTGTCTAGGCTGTCTGCGCCAAGATCATCAATAAAGCTTGAAGTTTCTGCTACTTTGTCCTCGTCAACACCCAAATGTTCGACAACGATCTTTTTCACCTTTTCGGCGATATCGCTCATATTAAATTCCTCGTTATTAGCATAGATTACTTAGGGATTGCTCCCATGGGATTATTCCCGTTCATCATAGCACCCTAAACTTAGCAAGCAGGTCATGTTTTTGACTTTTTTGCTTACTTGCTCGTGCCATTAACATAGTTTTTTGGCTTTGAGAAGCCTATGTTTCCAAATAATTATCAAATTTTGCAAATATATTATACCCAATTGACATGACTTATCATAAGCACCCTTTATTACAGTCATAGTATTTGCACAGACTGAGCAATCTCACCTAGCGAAACATTTTCAACAAAAATTGTGCCGCCACCAACCAGAGTAATCAAAACCCCAGTCTCACCGTTTTGCGTGGTTTCTGCTGCGTAATCCGTCAGAACAGCCCCACTCGAAACTTGGTCATCATCTAGCACGATTACATCAATATTCGTTTCAAAGTCCGTAATGACATCATTACCTGTATCACCCGATGCCGTGTAATCATAAAAATCAGCATCACCGCCACCTATGAAAAGATCATCGCCGTCATCTGATGCGCTTCTAAAGGTATCGCTTCCACTACCACCATATATTGTATCATTGCCAGTACCACCATCGAGAACATCATCGCCGTCACCACCGAAAGCTCTATCGGCACCTGCGCCCCCTAATAAGGTATCAAAACCAGCATCGGATCCACCAAATAGATGGTCCTCACCGCCAGCTGCAAAAATGCTATCATTACCATTTCCACCACCTAAGGTATCGTTCCCACCAGAGCCGAAAACGATGTCGTTTCCATTGTTAGCCTGTACTAAATTTACGCTGGTGTCAGTCAATAAGTCTCCCTCGTTACCAGTGTAAATAACGTCATCACCACTGCCCCCATAAAGACTATCTGACCCTAAGCCGCCTTCAATGGTATCAGCGCCGCCGCCGCCATACAGAATATCATCACCGTCACCACCATCAATATAATCAGCCCCTCGGTCAGCATCAACGCTATCATCATCAAGGCCAAATTCTAGAAAATCATTGCCTGTTGTTGGTGTTGTTTGCTCTGCTAATAAAGTCGAAGTTGGCTGTTTCGCATGATCGCCTTCATAAAGAAAAAAGCCACCAAAAATTACATAGCTTTCGCCAGAATTCCCTCCATTTGGGTCTGCCTTAGATGCCCCAACAATCAAGTCATCATAACCATCGCCGTTGATATCGCCAGCACTGGAAACAGATGTCCCGCTCTGATCCCCAGAATTGATGCCATTCAATTTAAAACCATCACTGCCATCCAGACCAGAGAGTTCAATCGTTCCAGAATGAATATGAGCGTCATTATTGAATCCAAATACTAAATAGCTTTCTCCTACTTTACTATCGCTATCCGAATCAGCTTTATACGCCCCAATGATCAAATCACTAAAACCATCTCCGTTAACATCACCAGCACCCGACACCGAAATGCCACTATGGTCAAAAGCACTGACTCCGTTTATTACAAAACCGTTGCTACCATCGAGACCAGAGAGTTCTAAAACGGCATCAAAGCCACTTTCAGCTCCGAATACGACATAGCTCTGACCTACTGCGTAGCCATTATTGCCGCTAGCACCATAAGCGCCAATAATTATGTCATCATAGCCATCACCGTTAACATCCCCTGCCTCGGATACAGAAATACCGCTATAGTCATAAGCATTAATGCCCTTTATTACAAAACCATTGCTACCATCAAGACTCGATAGTTCTATGGCTGCAACAGCGTCCTCAGTTTTTCCAAACACCACATAACTAGAGCCCGCCCCGCTCTCGCCATTTTTGGAGGCGCTATAGGCACCAATGATCATATCATCATAACCATCGCCATTCACATCGCCAGCGCTAGACACAGCATAGCCGCTACGATCACCAGCATTGCTTCCGCGTAAAACAAAACCATTATAACCGTCTAAATTTACAAGATTTAAAACAGGCTCAAAATCATCATTTTTGCCATACACAACATAACTTTCGCCTGACTTGTTACCATTGGGGTTGGCGTATTTTGCACCAATGATGATGTCATCATAACCATCGCCATTCACATCACCAGCACTAGAGACTGAAGTGCCACTTCTGTCACTTTGATCAATACCCTGAATTACAAAGCCATTGACACCATCGAGGTCCGATAGATTAACTTCAGAATCAAAGGCGTTTTGATCCCCTTTTCCAAAAACCACATAAGTTTCACCCTGATTACCATCTTGTGTGTGATCTGCTCTTGGGGCGCCAATGATCAAGTCGCTATAACCATCACCATTGACATCGCCTGCACTTGATACGGAAAAACCACTCTCATCGCCCGAATATACCCCGTTTAGTTTAAAGCCATTATTGCCATCCAGACCTGACAGTTCTGTCTGAGTATCAAATCCATTGCTTGCACCATACAATACATAGCTTTCACCAGCAGTCTTCTGATTATTTGGGCCGGCAAACTTTGCCCCTATTATTACATCATCGTAGCCATCCCCGTTCACATCACCAGCACTGGCGACAGCAAAACCACTATTGTCACCTTTGTTGATACCATTGATAATAAAGCCGTTATTTCCATCAAGATTGGATAGCTCATATGAAGATGCGTGACTAGTAACTATGCTTTGGTCCGCATTTGTTATATTTATTTCTAGTGAGGTGGTTACTATTTTTTTGTGAGGCAACACTTTATTCGCTCCATGCTAATATAAGAAATAAAATGCTATCTATATTATTATAATTTTAATGTAAATAATCTTTAAGGTGTATTTTTATAGGTAAAAATTATTATGGAATCATTAAATCTATAGTAAATATAATTTTCTGTTGGAGAATTTAACGATTATAAAAGAAGTTAGATGAAGCCTGAGAACCCTTCATCTAAGTTTCTTCAGAATATAGAATTTGAAAACCTCCAGAACAGTTTAGATCATGGCCATGCCGCCATTTACATGCAGTGTTTGGCCTGTCATATACCCTGCCTCATCGCTTGCAAGATAAAGTACAGCAGCTGCAATGTCTTCTGGGGCGCCCAAAACACCTGATGGAATAGATTTGGTAAGCGCAGCTTTTTGCTCCGACGATAAGACATCGGTCATTGGGGTGGCAATGAAACCCGGTGCGACACAGTTCACAGTGATGCCACGACTAGCAATTTCTTGACCCAATGATTTACTCATACCAATCATTCCCGCTTTTGAGGCTGCATAATTAGCTTGGCCAGGGTTCCCTGTAACCCCTACAACACTTGTAATATTTACGATGCGCCCCCACCTGCTTTTCATCATACCGCGCATAACCCCTTTGGTTAAGCGGAACACACTTTCTAAGTTCACTTGCATCACGCTATCCCACTCGTCTTCTTTCATCCGCATGGCAATATTATCGCGGGTGATGCCTGCATTATTCACTAAAATATCGACACTGCCCATCGCAGCGATTGCCGATTTTGCGAGCTGGTCAACGCTTTCACGTTCAGACAAATTAGCCGCAATGATATGAACACGCTCGCCAAGCTCCGTTGCCAAATCATTTAACTTTTCTGCGCGTGTGCCTGATATTGCAACAGTCGCACCCGCCTTATGCAGCGCCCGTGCAATCGCGGCCCCAATGCCGCCCGTTGCACCTGTCACAAGTGCATTTTTATCTGATAAATCAAACATTTATTTATCCCCTGATTGTTAAGAACTATAATGAATCTGTAAAGGCTTCGATATCCTTTGGATCCTGCAAATTAACAGTTGTGAGCGAGCGATCAATTCGGCGTGCTAAACCAGATAGAACTTTGCCAGCCCCCACTTCCACCAGACTGGTTACCCCAAGTGAAGGCATCGCAGCAACACTTTCACGCCAACGCACAGCCCCCGTTACTTGCTCCACCAGTAGATTACGAATCCCCGATGGTTCGCTAATAGGGACTGCTAGGACATTGACAATAATCGGTATGCTCGGTTGACGGATGGTCACATCCGCCAAAGCTGCGGCCATTTCATCGGCGGCTGGCTTCATCAATGGACAATGAAAAGGGGCAGACACAGGCAGTAACATGCCGCGTTTTGCCCCTGCTTCTTTTGCTAGATCAATAGCTTTCTCAACAGCCATTTTAGTACCAGAGATAACGATTTGCCCGTCTGCATTATCATTCGCAGCAACACAAATACCGCCACCCAAAGACGCTTCCTCAGCCACTGTTTTAACCTGTTCCATGCTCAAGCCAAGTATAGCTGCCATCGCACCTTCCCCCACGGGAACAGCACGTTGCATGGCCTGACCACGCAGTTTCAAAAGCTTGGCGGCATCGCTCAGCGAAAAAGCACCTGAGGCCGCAAGCGCCGAATATTCCCCCAAACTATGGCCTGCCGCATGGCTTGCAAGGTCCGCCAATGTTTTTCCACCGTCTTCCAACACACGTATAACCGCCATTGAATGCGCCATTAATGCTGGTTGGGTATTTTCCGTTAAACGCAGTTCGTCACTGTCGCCTTCCCACATTATTTTTGTTAAATCTTGCCCTAAAGCCTCGTTAACTTCTTCAAATACAAGTCTGGCAGATGCAAAGGCATCGGAAAGGGATTTACCCATACCAGCATACTGGCTTCCTTGCCCTGGAAATACGAATGCTCGTGTCATGGTCACCCTCTTTATTGTCTTGGTTTGCTGTTGTTAAAGCTCATCACCTTATAGCTATAAGAAATCGCACAGACCAAGTCCCAATAGCAAGTATCAATCGCCTTCATAGACAGACAAATTTGTATTTTCCATAGCATTCCGTATGAAACTGCAGCGAAATACTGGATTTCGCTTGCTTTTCTGGGTATGCGGAGCTAACAAAGCGCGTCTTGATTCTTTCAGCTTCATTCATGGGGCGTCAGGACACTTTTAAAACACGAGCTGGAGGCCTATGTCATTGTGCCATAGGAACGATCAGTAAAAGGAGCAAAACATGGCTTTATATGAGCATGTTTTCATTGCGCGTCAGGATGTATCTGCGTCGCAAGTTGAAGGCATTACTGCCGA
>JABABO010000112.1 GCA_014238195.1 Kordiimonadaceae bacterium
ATGATGCTTCTCTATAGCGAGACCAATGAATAATGATTTCATTATTTATTGATAAGTCGAACCGAAATAAAGACTTATAGCCAAATGAGGTGATCAATAGTCACCGCAATTGGCTATAGTTTAGTTATTGAACATGCAGGAAAGAAGACATGACAGAGGAAACAAACAACGAGAATGCAGTTAATTCTAGTCAAAATGACAAAACTAAAAAAGTAGCAGCCAAGAAAGCCGCACCTAAAAACACTACTGCGAAAAAATCAGCCACCAGTGCTAGAAAAACTAAGGCAACTGCTGAGCGACCAACAGACAGCAACAGTAAAAACCAAGGCGAAAATACCGACACGCCTGAGGGATTAGACCAAATGAAACTAAATGACATCAAGGATCGCGACTGGAGTACATACCTGAAGCGTGCCGTTTATATGATTTTCTTTGGATTTTTGGGCTGGTTCGCTATGAGCGTAGCCGTCTCCCTAACATTTATCCAGTTTATTTTGACCATATTATCTGGAAAACCGCATGACCAGGTGACAGGCATCATTAGTGCACTTGGAATTTATATCGGTGATGTGTTGACATTTATGAGTTACAAGACCGATGAAACCCCCTTTCCACTCGATAAGGGCTTTCCTGATCTATCATAAATATGGAACTATAAACTAAATTCATAAAAAGTGGGGCAACCCCACTTTTTGTCATTAGGATAGGCCACTGGACTGAAAGAGCATTTCAACTGCAATACGCAGTATTAAAACAAACAAAAGTGCCGTTCCAATTCCCTTAAGCAAATCACTCATACACACCCTTCTATTTCTCAAAATGCGATCACACTATAGCCAATTGCGGTGAATATTGATCACCTCATTTGGTTATAAGTCTTTGTTACGGTTAGACTTATCCCAAGGAACTTTGCGAATAATGATCTCGCTATATACCCTCATTGATAACTTGGGGCAAAATCCCCATACTGAACAGTCTAACACAGATGATTGCATTGCTTATCAATAAACTATAAAATCAAAAAACCTAGATTTCCGTAGCCCTAGAATTCTGTAGCCAGAGAGATTCCATGCCGATAGAACTTGCAATCATATCCCCCATTGTCATAAGCATATTGGCACTCATCGCAGGCAAACTATTTACACCATCTATCCTGATAACGATAACGTCAGTACAAAATGACTATAGCCAAGCTTACCCTGAGGATGAAATCATCTCTATTGAAATTGACCCATCACAAAAATTCGCAGCCATACAGCTGGTTGATAAAAATGCATTTGGCTTTGTTTTACAGAAAGGCGATAAATTAGTCAGCCGACGGTATAAATGTGACGACATCAAATGCATCAAAAAGAAAAACGGTAAAACTACAATAAGATTTGATGATTTTGTCGTACCCTTTTTGCAATTGACCAATACGTCAAAAGCATTTGATATCCTTGCAAAATTTACCGATAGTCAAAAATTTTCAGTAAAATAGAATAAAAAAGTATATGCCATAAAATACATTTCGCAGCGACAGTCGTCAACAAAACCAAAAGGTGTCTTATTTGCACTCTAAGGCAAAAAAGCAATCAACAGCTTTCAAAAATTTGAGAATTTCATCTAGGGAAATGCCAATTCATTCCAAAAACACAGATAATTAACCTGTATCAGTATTAGGAAGATTCCCCCAATCCACTGAACCATCCTGAAGATCGTCAGGAGTATGCACCCTTTGCGGGGATGAACCGCTGTCACCAACGCCACCGACAATAGCAGTCGTCTCTTCTGCCCCTAAATCTGTTATATCAGCCCCAGAACGCGCAGCATCAACTGAATTTTCATGCGATTTTTGTGTGTTAGGCTTCATAAATTAAAACTCCCATAACCAAGCGCTTAACAAAGAAATTTTACTCGTCTTTATACCCATTAATGTATCTTACCATTAACGACGAATCAAAACTCAAAAAATTTGGGGGGCAAAAGCCCCAAATTAATTAAATTACCCAATAGTAGAGTTTATAGAAATCCCATCAGAAACGCTTGTGTCAACGTCATTAGTTTCTGAATATGTGGAACCCCCACTACTAAAAACTACATCACCATCTGCACCATCACCGCCAGTGACTGCTTTTGTTTCTTGAGCACCTAACTCAGTTATAGCCGATTCGCTTTGCTCGTCTTTTGAAATTTTAGTCATTGTATATCTTCCTTATAATAAAATTCTAGTCTAGACTAGGGATACCCCAACCTAATAAGGCGTTCCTGTTCTAAGTCATTAAGGCGTTCCTGTTCTAAGTCGTAGGAACCGATGAACTTTGGCTATCATCTAATGGATAACCACCTGAGTTCGAACCACCGACACCACCCGTCACAACGGCTGTCTCTTCGATCACTAGCTCAGTGATTTGTGCTTCTTCTATTTCATTTTCGTCTATTTTACTCATTTATTTTCTCCACAACACCGAATTTGAAAATCATGATTTACCAACATTCTGTATCTTAATATTTATCGTCTGCACTTTAAAACTAACTCAACTAACAAAATATCTAAAATGCGAGCCCACAAATATCTTACAAAATTCTTAACGTCTTCTACTATTAATAGCACAATCAAATATAATGTCAAAACTTATTTGCTGGTAGATTGATAATAAATACAGGATACGATGAATGAATACACGTACTATTATAGTAGAATTATAGTTATATCTAATTAAGCTATAATATTAGGAGTTTAATATTCATATTTCATCTGAATATCATGATTTCTACTAGGTTTGTGTGTTACGAACTCGAACACAAGATAATCACTTTTAATCGTATCAACCCCATCAACGGAAATTATACGTTCATCACTAAGGCCAGATGAAACCACAACAAATATACAGATAAATGCAAGCGAATAAGAGATTATGTTTTTTATCGGCTCTGAATGAAAACTATAGCCAAATGCGGTGAATACTGATCACCACATTTGGCTATAAATCTTTGTGTAGGTTCGACTTATTTCAAAAGACTTCGCGAATAATGAAATCATTATTCATTGGTCTCGCTATATGGATGCATTATCCTAAAATAGACGAACCCAGGTCACGTAGTAGGGACAGATGAACTTTCACTATCATCCAATGGATAACTACCTGAGTTTGAGCCACCGACACCACCCGTTACGGCCGATGTTTCTTCAGTCTCTAGCTCGGTCACTTTTGTATCTTCGTTATCATTTTCGGGCATTTCAGTCATGATATATCCTCCATTAGTTAGATATTATAAAGCGAGGCAATTCAGCATCAGCTGCTTCTACCCCATAAACTTGCTGCATCGTTAAACAGCATACGTTCAAGTCACGAATTTCTTACGAAAAGCTTAACAAATTCCACTAATGATAGCACACTTAAGCGCGATGTCAAAACTTATCTGAACTTAGATGCCTAAAATTAAATAGAGTAAACCGCGCATACGCGCCCAAACTTTTGCGATATCTCACACAAAGGCAACGCTATGACTTCATGAATTTAAGGCTAATACATCATCCAGCATATCATGGTTTTTACTGAGTTTACCGTCCTTTATTTCAAACACATGGTCAGCGCTTTTGATTGTTTCAGGTCTATGGGCAATTATTATGCGCGTAATACCAAGGCTGGAAACAGATTTATTCACCATGCGCTCTGTCGCTACGTCCAGGTTCGCTGTTCCTTCGTCCATGAATAAAATTTTGGGGTTACGGTACAAGGCACGCGCCAACATAATACGTTGTTTTTGGCCCCCCGATAAGGCCGAACCCATATCACCAACCAAACTTTCATATTTCATCGGCATAGCCATTATTTCATTATGAATCATCGCATCTTGTGCAGCTTTTGACACTTGCTCCATATCCGTGCCAGTATCAAAGAATGCAATATTGTCAGCTATGGAGCCTGCAAATAAACCATCTTCTTGCATAACAACACCAATTTGCTTGCGATAAGTTGTTAAGCCATATTTTTTAATAGGAATACCGTCGATTAAGACTTGACCACTGTAGGGGTGAAAAAGTCCAACCATGATTTTTAACAGCGTTGTTTTACCACACCCTGACGGGCCAATGATTGCGACCGATTGTCCTGTGGGAATTTTAAGATCAATGCC
>JABABO010000209.1 GCA_014238195.1 Kordiimonadaceae bacterium
ATGTCCTCAAGCTCAGTATTTTTCTTCAAGCGGTTCACCGCTTCAACTCCTTGCGCAGGGCCAATAACACCCAGCTAATATATTTTTCAACTGTGCTCACTGAAATCAAAAGATCGTCAGCTATCTCACGGTAACTTTTATGTTCAAACCTACTGAGCATAAAAGCGCGCCGATGAGGCGTTTTCACTTTTCTAAGCGCTTTTTCTACCGCCGCTACGTCCTGTTTTCCTGCCAAGATAGCCTCGGGAGAGAAGCCCGCAGGAATATCATCCTGATCATCCAATGAACAGTGCTTACCAACGTCTCGCGCTTTCGCCCGACGGTAGTTATCGCGAATAATATTACTAGCAATCACAAACAAATAGCTACGCACCGTATCTGGGCTTTTTGCTAACCTATCAGCTAGATCATCTAACTTGGATAGCTTTAGATATACATCTTGTAACACATCTTCTTGATCGCTTGGTAACAATTGTCGCATACGTAAAAAACGTTTGAGCGCACCATCATGTTCCGCAACAATCGCTTGCAATAGCCTGTCACGAACAGCCTGCTTGCCACTTGGAAACGATAGTATTTTAGCTTTTACACCCAAAGAAACGCCTTCATTCAATTGGAGCTCAATCATACCTCTATTAGAATTACGCAAAAAATACCAAACCCCTCCAAAAAAATATACAAAAAAGACGTTTGGTGTTTCCAGAAAAGCTTATATCAACCTTTTCGACAGTAAAGTGACAAACGTTTATCAAAAGCTGACGTAAAGCCAATTGCGGTGAATTATTTTGATCACCACAATTGACTATACGCCTTTATGTCGGTTCGACTTATCAATAAATAATACGCTTATTATTTATTGGTCTCGCTATACATCTGATAAAGCTTGCACAACAAACTCAGTCATCCTATCAAAATACCCTAGATGTTATACGTATGTGAAGGAAACTAAATGCATGACCCCTATGTCAAAGATAAACCCAACCCAAGAAACTTAATCGGCATTCTTATCTTTATTTTTGGTCTCAGTCTTTATGCATTTGCCGCTGCTGCCATTGGCGATCATTTGGTTGACTTTCACCTTAGTGTGCAAATGATCTATTATTGTGTTGCGGGGACGTTTTGGATACTTCCAAGTCGCAAGCTGTTCCAATGGATGGCTGCCAATAGAAATCCATAAAAGCAATGGATACATTAAACCCATTGCTTAAATGATAAACGCATCTCAGCCTAATATGTTGGTAATTTATACTCTGTAAATTGCTCGCGCAGATCTTTTTTAGAGATTTTCCCTGTTGCAGTATGCGGAATTTCATCAACAATCACCACATCGTCGGGCAACCACCATTTAGCAACCTGACCTGTTAAATGGGCGTGCATTTCCTCGGTTGTGATAGATGCTCCGTCTGCCACTGTCACAGCCATCATCGGGCGTTCATCCCATTTGGGGTGGTAGACCCCGATAACTGCTGCCTCGGTTACATTGGGGTGGGAAACAGCGGCGTTTTCAAGGTCAATAGAGCTGATCCATTCGCCACCTGACTTGATCACATCCTTTGCGCGGTCCGTAATATGCATGTAACCAGATGGTCCAATACACGCCACGTCCCCCGTGTCGAACCATCCCTCAGTGTCCAACATGTTTTCTTCATCCTGTTTAAAGTATGTTTTCGCGACCCATGGCCCACGGATCATCAAACGCCCCGATGTTTCACCGTCACGAGGGATAATATTGCCATCATCGTCTTTAATACAAATCTCAGCCCCAATGATTGACCGGCCCTGCTTGCACTGAATATCCAGCTTTTCTTCCTCGCTAAAGTTTTCGATGTAAGCGTTTTCGCTGCCAATGGTGCCAAGCGGGCTGGTTTCAGTCATCCCCCAAGCATGATTAACGCGCACACCATATTTACGCTGGAATGTATCAATCATACTGCGCGGACATGCAGCACCGCCAATGGTTACAACTTTCAACTTGCCCATATCTTTGCCTGTGCTTTCAAGATATTGCAGCATCCCCATCCAGATCGTTGGCACAGCGGCGGTTACTGTGACTTGCTCCTGAATGATCAAGTCATGTAAAATGTCTGGTTCATGATGTGGACCATTCAACACCAGTTTGGCCCCAGAACCAGCCGTCGCATAAGGAATACCCCAAGCATTGGCATGGAACATAGGCACAACTGGTAGGATTGTGGTCTTTGAGGTAATCCCCAGTGTGTCCCCTGATAGCGCCCCCATCGTGTGTAAGTAATTAGAGCGATGACTATATAAAACCCCTTTCGGATTACCCGTTGTTCCACTGGTATAACAAAGGCCAGATGCCGCATTTTCGTCCAGTTCTGGCCATTCGTATGAGCCGTCTTCGCCAGCCAATAAATCCTCGTAGCATAGAACGTTTGGCAAACTGGTTTCTGGCATATCGTCGGCGCCAACCATGATCACAAAATGCTCAATTGAGTTAAGGTGTTCTGCTAGCTTTTCAATTAAGGGAACAAATGTAATATCCAAAAACAGCAGCTTATCCTCAGCGTGATTCATAATATATATAAGCTGTTCAGGGAACAAGCGCGGGTTCAAAGTGTGCGTAACACCGCCAACACCCGATGCAGCGTACCATATTTCAACATGACGGTGACTGTTCCAAGCCAGCGTACCAATACGGTCGCCTAATTTGACCCCTAATTTTTCCAGCGCCTGACCGCATTGGCGTGCGCGCTGCGCCATATCCGCATTTGTATAGCGAAATTGCCCCAATTTTTCCGCCTTTTCAGGCAGCATTGAAACGATTTCGCGCGTTGGATGATTAATATCCGCATGTGTCAAAAACCGCGTTGTCAATAACGGCCAATCTTGCATCAAGCCTTGCATGTTTACTCTCCCATTCGTGCCTTTAACATCCCCGATGATGCGACAGGCTCTTACTTTCCAAAGGTAATAGTATGGAAGCAGCCTAGAATGTACAATAGTCTTTTACCTTAAAAGTGAGGTTTTTAGCTCCCTACAACATATAAAAGCTCCCTTCCGTCATACTTGTGCCTAAATTTCAGGCCAAATCATAACTGATCGGCCCATAGATCAGTCCTTGCAATCCACCTAGGCTTATGATTCACTGTTAGGATGATACTATAAAGGACATGTTTATGCGACGCACCATCCAAAACCTGATTTTAATCCATCGTCTCAGCTTGTTAATAATCGTTTTATTTTTTAGCGCCTTTGCTAACGCACAAGATAGCACTGATACGACATATGATGAAAAAACCTTAATTGATGCCGGCACAGAATCATTAGGGGCTGGCGCTGAAAATGTTGCTAAAGTTATTGAGAATCTGTTTAGCAAATATGGGGAGCCAAACGCCTATATTTCAGGGTCTGAAGCTGGTGGGGGCTTTGTTGTTGGATTGCGCTATGGCGGCGGTAAATTGATGCATAAAATCGAAGGCGAGCAGCCCATCCACTGGACAGGTCCTTCTATAGGTTTTGATGCAGGCGCAGGCGCCGTTAAAACTTTTGCATTAGTTTATAATTTATATGACGCTGAGGAAATATACCGAAGATTCCCTGCTTTAGAAGGCAGTTTTTATTTTGTCGGTGGCATGGGCGTTAGCATTTATTCCTCTAAGGGCATACGGATTGCTCTTGTAAGATTGGGCGCAGGTCTGCGAGCGCAAGCCACTGTTGGCTATATGAAATTTTCCAAAAAGAAGCGCATCAATCCATTTTAAAGACTTGCTGTTTACGTAATCACTGAACCGTTATGGTTTGTGTTTCGCCAGTGTGCACATTCAGTAAAATTATTGTCTCACCCAATTCACCCCCCTGCCCTTTAAAATGCAAGATAATCTGGCGTTGATCCCTTGGTATAATCGCATGAAGAATGCTGTTATCTGGTTTTTTGATATTCAGGTCTGGCCCTGACACATCAGTTGCACGCGCAGGCACTGCCTGTATAGCGACAGGCGCAGGCGCAGTGTCACTATTGGCTGCATCTTTGCCACTCAGCAAATCAACAATTTTATAAATGATCAATCCAAGCATAATGATGATGCCCAGACCTAACACCACAACAAGAATTTTCAGGCCCGTTTGTTTCGGATATTCTTCGTCCAGTTCCGAAACCTCTTCCTGCTTAGCGCCTTCTTTTTGCAAAATGCCTCCTTCTTCATGCTTAGCG
>JABABO010000245.1 GCA_014238195.1 Kordiimonadaceae bacterium
TATAGCCAAATGAGGTGATCAATATTCACCGCAATTGGCTATAACTGACAGGAACTAACTGATAAATCGGTAACTGTCAGATAAGATCGGAGCTATTACAATTAAACAGCAAGTATCGTTTCCGCCATTCCGTCCAGTCGGCCCTTTACACTTCGCCAGTTAGGCATACTGCGATCTAGTTCCTTGTAGAAACGAGGACTATGATTATGTTCTTTCAAGTGACACAGCTCGTGAAGAATAACATAGTCAATACAGTCTCTTGATGCTTTAACGAGATGCGGGTTTAGAATAATATTGCCTGATGGCGAGCAGCTTCCCCATTGCTTTTTCATAGACCGAAGCTTCATATCAGGTATTTCATTTAACCATGAGATTTTGCTGCTCATTGTTTGAAGCCGTGCATTGAATATCTTTATTGCATGGGTTCTGTACCATGTTGATAATAAGGCGCTAACTATAGATATATCAGGAGTGCCGCACGTAACTTCTAGCTTTCCTCGTAACAACTTCACTGAATGAGCAGCCTCGTTGCCTTGAAGAACTTTTAGAAGATACCGACGCCCAAGATAATAGTGGCTTTCGCCACTGACATATTCCCTTGGTAAAATATGCTCTAAACGGCCTTTTGCTTCGCTGACATGGGTTGATATCCATCTTGCCCTTTTGATGACGGCTTTTTTGATTTCAGATGTATTTGCCTCAGCAGGTGCATCAATTTGGATTGCCCCATTTGGAAAGACATGGATCGCTATTTTCTCTTGTCGTTCAGGGATGTGAAAGACTGAATAATCATATATGTCACCACCATAATTAAACGACTGCTGTGGCATATTAATTTCCTTTCTTACTTAATCCCACGCGGGTGATTTGTATGACTTGCTCAATAACTTCTTTTGCATCATCAAGGCCGATTAAACCGTATAGGCGTGGCAGCAGTGCTTTTCTAATTTCAGTTTCTATATTCTGCGGGTTTAAAGAATTTTCTGCGACCGAATTTCGAACAATCTTGTCTATTGCTTTTGCTTCAAGGATTAGAGCAGCTGATTTTTCTTCATCCAAATCTACGAAATACTCATCGCCCTTTGTAAGTTTGAATAATCCATAATAAGCCGCAGCCTGTTTATTGTCGCCAAACTCAGCAGACACTTGCCCCGTATCTCTATTGCTTACTTTGTTATCCAACTCTTCAAATAAAAAATATTGCATTTTGGGATGGTTGAACAAGGCCGCAGCCTCTGAAATGGCTTCTTTTAGTAGCTCAGAAAAGACTTTTTGAGCATATGGGTCATCGCACAATTCTTGTTCAATGGTTTTAGTGACACGGCTACGAATAACATCAGCCTCATTACGTGCTTGATCATCTCCCCAAGTTTCAGGATCATTGTTGCCAATTTCATTGAGTAGAATAACTCCGTCTGGCTCTGCAACTTCTTCACCAACGACATGCTTATCGACTAGATTTCTGATTTGCTCTTCGTAGATGCTGAAATCAACAGTTTCTTGCGCATCTTGTTTGGCTATTTTTCGTAAATTAGTGAAGAATTTTAAATCGTTTTTATAGTGTTCTATCTGCTTTTCGGAGAATGAACCATCCTCAAAGAAACTATGGGAAGAGAGGGCTATTTTTAGACACATACCAAACTCTGATAGGCTAGCATAAAAATCTTCGCGAACTTTTTGGCGTACATCATAAGCTTCGCCGTCTTCATCTTCCTTATAGTGCGGGACTAGAACGTGACGATATTGCTCCAAATCCTTCTTGTTTTGAACGGTGCTGAAATGCGCCCACAAAGCATCATGTAAGGACGGCAGGCGTTTGTATTCTGTATCAACTTGGTGATAGAGGCCTTCAATATCTTTGATGTCATAGCCGCCTTGAGTTCTATCCGCTAAATCTTGGTAATCACGTATCGCTGTATCTAGCTCTTTCAAGATGCCACGATAATCAATAAGTAAACCGTATTTCTTTGCTTCATGCAGGCGGTTTACGCGTGCAATCGCTTGTATAAGATTATGCTTTTCAAGCTTCTTATCGATATAAAGAACACCGTTTCGTGGTTCATCAAAGCCAGTGAGCAATTTACTTACAACGATGAGAATATCAGGCCTGCCATCAGTTGCGAAATTCTCTAATGTCTCGCGCTCATAGTCTTCGGTGTTATTGCCAACATTGATCTTCCACCACTCCTGAATTTCGGGGAGTTTGGCGTTATCAACATCCACATGGTCTTCGCGTGTGTCTGGTGGCGACATAATGATTGCACTGGTCACGCGGTCTGTGGCATCCAAAGCCTCTTTATAGCGAATAGCGGATATCTTACTGTCTGTTGCAAGCTGGCCTTTAAGGCCACCACCCAGTGACTTGATATTCTCGCTAAAATGAACGGCTATATCCCACGCAATAAGGTCAATACGATTAGCAGAGCCATAGATAGGGCCTTTCTTACCGTACTTCTGTTTAAGGTCACTTTTTTGGCTGTCGGTAAGGCCGAGTGTGATTTTCTCAAACCAGTTATCAATGGCCTTAGCATTTATGCCTAAAACTGGTTTGCGCTCTTCATATAACAGCGGCGTCACAGCGCCGTCTTCAACAGCACGCTGCATGGTATAGGCATGAACAATCGGGCCGAATTTACTGGTGGTTTTATCGCCTTTAAGAAGCGGTGTTCCAGTAAAGGCCACATAGGATGCATTGGGCAAAGCTTGCTTCATACGCTCATGGTTTTCGCCGCCGTGACTGCGGTGACCTTCATCAATAAGCACAATCAAGTCGCTGCTTGTGTTTTTACATTCCTTATATTTTGAGGCACCGTGAAATTTATCAATAATTGAAAATATTATCCGCTCGTTGCCTTGGCCTATGCGTTTTGCAAGGTCTCTGCCAGACTTTGTTTTGGTCTTTTCCCCATCCTTTTTCGTGCCGATGTCAGAACCAAACGCCCCAGCAGAGATAAAGCTTTTGGATAATTGTCGTTCCAAATCCAAACGATCAGTCACCACAACAATACGGCATTGCTTTAGGCCTTCATTAAGCAACAGGGCCTTGGTCAAGAACACCATTGTGAACGATTTGCCGGAACCCGTTGTATGCCAAACCACACCGCCTTTGCGACCACCATCCGGGCGTTTTTGTCTGATGCGCTCCAACAAGGCTTTGATGCCGAATGCTTGCTGGTACCGTGCGGCAATTTTACCAACCTTTTTATCGAACAAAATGAAATAACGAATAAACTCAAGCAGGCGGTCGTGCCGCAACAGGCTGATGATTAAACGGTCTTGTTCTGTCGGTACGTTATGACCAGACCAAAGGTTTTCAAAATACTGGCGTTTCCAATAAGGCTTATCTTCAAACAAAGCATCAATAGTATTTGCGTCTGGTGAGACGTTTTTAATCTCGTTAAAACTATCCTCAGCAATGTCTTCATCGCGCCAATTAGCCCAAAACTTAGCGGGTGTTTTGGTGGTCGCGTATTTTCCTTCAATGCCACTAACGGACATGAGCAGTTGAGAGTAAGCAAAAAGTAGCGGGATTTCATCGGTGCGTTGGTTGCGAATGTTCTGGCTAATGCCTTCAATCACCATAGATTTGTTCGGGTTGCCACTGTCTGGTCGCTTGGCTTCAATAATGACAAGCGGTAGGCCGTTAACATAACAAACAACATCAGGACGGCGTGTGTGCGTGCCGCCGCTGGCTAAGACTTCCAATTCCTCAGTCACAATAAAGCTATTCTGTGTTGGGTCAGTCCAATCAATCACCTGAACCGTAGGGCTATATTTTTTACCACCCACAAATTCAGTCACCGTAATGCCAAGTGTTATATGGTCATAAAGTCGTTCATTGGCCGTCTCCAGCCCCTCATTCATGACGGGGGAGGTTAGCTCCCTAACGATCTGGTCAATGGCATTTGGGGACAGCGGATAAGAGTTACCCTTATAGTCAAAGGTGCGTTTCTTCAGCTCCGCCACCAACACATCCTTCATCACAACACCAGTGTTGCCGCCGCGCGCCTTCAGGCATTCCGCCGCAGACATAAACCGCCACCCCATCGCAATAAGCGTATGCAGCGCGGGTATGTGTGAAGCATAGGCTTCGGATGTTTTTGGTGTTTGTGTCATTTAACCCTCCACGACTTTCAACATGAAAGATTGCAAAAGAGCATACTTGTCATTTGTTGAAATTCTATTTTTTGTGAAAGCAGAAACTCTGGTTTCTCTGCCAGAAATTTTGTTGGTTTTAAAAGAAACTACGTTAAAACAATCAGCCTTCACCAAAACAGCGTTTTCAGCGTCCCATTCAACGGCTGCGTAACGGATTTCGTTAGGGGAGTTCCTTATTCCTAATATTTGCATTACACGCCCCCATCCACTTTGACGCGGCGCTTGCCGGTCAGCAGTTGTTGCATCAAGGCCTTTTTTTGTTGTTTAAGGCTGGAAAGTTGAGTTTTTAAAGCAAGAATTTCATTTCCTTTATTCTCAAGTGTGAGACCAATTTTATTTTGCTCATCAATACTTTTAGAACAGAACAACTTCAACTTCCGAACATCTGAGCTGTTGATGGCTTCAAATGTGCTCCCTTGAGAGAACCTTTTCCATCTACCTTCTGCATCCAAAAGTAGCTCAGTAAGTAATATTTTTGAAAAAGCGGCCTTAGCCCTGAGTGCAGCCACGCCACGACCAATACAAGCATGGTGCTGTGATCTGGATATTGTCCCTACTGGAGCTCTGACGCTCAATAGTAAATCCCCGACTCTACATTCCTTGGTTATTTCTGATGTGAAAACTCGAGGAGCGGATATGCGATTTTTTATATCAGCATTGCCCTGTATTAATGGAAGCCCAATTTGATGTTCATTGTAGCAGCTTGATGATGGTGAAGAACCCATAACTACTTCTGCAATATCCTCAAGGTGAACGGTTTGCCACTCTTCGTATTCAAATTCAGGGAAGCGTTTTTTGCCAGTGAGGAGCTGTTGCATCAGGGCTTTCTTTTGCGCCTTGGCGTTATCAATCAGCTTTTCAGTCGTCTCTATCGCCTTGCCCCAAGTGGATAAAATTTCGGCAATTTCCCTTTGTACTGGCAGTGCTGGAACATTCAGATGCATCTTCCTGATGTCTTTCAGATTGATACGAGAAAAAGTTGAGCCACCTTGTAATTGATGTATCTGGCGTGCGATTAGATCGGATTGCAAATACTGATAAATATATCCCCCATCAGCGCCATCTTCCTTTATGAGAACCGTGTCTTGACCTAGAGAAAATGGTTTATCGTTCTCTACGTATGCACCAACGCCTACTTTTTGGTTACGCCCATAGATAATATCCCCCAGTTTTGGAGAGCAATGATCCATCATCAACAAATGCTCTTCTTCGGAAGTGGTCCTGCAGGCAGTTAGATTTATAGGCCCCCAATCAATATTTCCTGGCGAAACGATAGGAACACCATTTTCAGAATACGATGGCGTCCTGTGTTTACAGTCGACAACTTTTGCGACTTCACTCAAATGTGCTTCCTCCCACCCGTCAGGAATCATAACCCAGCTCCTTCAGGTAGCCTTGCATCTGCTCATCGAGTTTGGCGAGCTCGGTTTTCAGGTCTTCGCGTTCAGCGCGGACAGCCATCAGGTCAATTTCAGCTTCTTCCTCAAACGTATCGACATAACGCGGGATATTAAGGTTAAAGTCGTTTTCGCTCATGTCCTGCTGTGTGGCAAGATAGCTGTATTTATCGGTCGCGGGCTGGCGCGCGCGGTATGTTGCCACAATCTTATCGATGTGTTTTTTTTGGTCCAGCTTGTTCTGATTTTTGCCACTGTCAAATTCGCGGCTGGCATCGATAAACAGCACAGAACCGTCTTCTTTATCTTGTTTGAAAATCAAAATAGCGGCGGGGATACCTGTGCCAAAGAAAAGCTTTTCAGGCAGGCCGATGACCGCGTCCAGCTTATGTTCTTCCACCAGTTTCTGTCTGATTTTACCCTCAGATGAGCCACGGAATAAAACACCGTGCGGCACCACAACCCCCATACGGCCCGTTTTTGGTTTCATGGTTTCAATCATGTGCAGAATAAAGGCATAATCCCCTTTACTTGTGGGCGGGATACCACGGCGAAAGCGGGAAAACCTGTCGTCCTCAGCAGTGGCGTGCCCCCATTTCTTAAGGCTGAAGGGCGGATTGGCGACAACCACATCAAAATGCTTTAGCCCGTCTTCACCGTCCAGCAGTTTTGGATTGCGGATTGTGTCGCCCCATTCAACACGGTGATTGTCTTCGCCGTGCAGGAACAGGTTCATTTTTGCCAGCGCCCAAGTGCTGCCGATCGCCTCCTGCCCAAAAAGCGCATATTTTTTTGAGCCTGTAATCTGCCTGCCGCATTTCATCAGCAGCGATGCCGAGCCACAGGTCGGGTCACAAATCTCGTCACCCTCTTGTGGGTCAACAAGCTCAGCGAGCAGTTCAGACACTTCGGCTGGGGTATAAAATTCGCCCGCCGTTTTGCCTGCCTCGGATGCAAAACGGGAAATTAGATACTCATAGGCATTGCCGATAACGTCTTGATTACCAATATGGGCAAGGCGTAAGTTCAAGCGTTTGTCTGCGAAATCCTCAAGCAAGAGCGCCAATATATCATTCTTTTGTTTTTCTTCGCCCAGCTTGGTGCTGTTAAAGCTGATGTCTTGGAACACATCACGTAGCTTTGTGATGTTGGCCTCTTCAATAGCGTGAAGGGCTATATCAATGCGTTCCCCATTGCCGGGTGCATGGCGTTGTTCATGCAGCGCATAAAAGCTTGCGCCATCTGGCAGGACAAAGCGTTCATTCTTCATCATCTCTGCAATCAGCGCTGGCGCATCACCATAGTCCTCAGCATATTTTTCATAATGTTCCTGCCAGACATCGCTTAAAAACTTGAGGAACAGCATTGTCAGGACAAAGTCTTTATAGATGCTGGCGTCCACCGTTCCACGGAAAGTGTCACATGCCGACCAGACGGCTTGGTTGATCTCTGCTTGGTTTACTTGATTGGTCATGAGTATTGTCCTGAAAGAATGCCTGCAGCAACTGCCCGCATTTCTTTTTCTCTGTTGTCAATGAATTGTGTCAGTATTTGCTTTTCGTTAAGGGCGGCTTCGGCGTATTTGGCGACCTTCTTTTGAATTTCCATTGGCGGCACGGATATCGGCAAGGCTTTTAAGGCGCCTATGCGAATATTCTTTACTGTGATGCCAGCGGACGCTTGTTCGATATAGGATTGCGCCTTGGTCTGATTTATTTGCCAAGCCAAGAACGCAGCATCAATCAAGAGGGTGTTAGGCGTAATACTGTGAAACAACGATGTGCACACGGCGAATTTTGGCTGAATATCCACATGCCACGCGAAATTTTTTGTGCCCTTTGCAGAAAATAAAATCATGTCACGTTCAAGCCTGTTGCACTGCATCAGGGGACTCTCTGCCACGCACGTCAGGTCATCCCAAGGTATGGGAAGCCTAGGCTGTAAATCCTTTATCTGCACAACAGAAATGGTGCCATCCGATGTATGTTGAATGGCTTTCTGGAATGCAAAACCCGATTTAATCTCCGCCAAATCTGATAGTTTTCGTATATTGTTAGTATTGCTCATACTATGAATGTATAATGTTTTGCGCCGTTGTCAAGGTGCAATGTGTTAGTATGGTCAATACTTTTCACTGTAACGATATAGGAGTAGAACTTAGCCCCGAATGATGTAACACCTCACGTTATACGCCATACAGCCCTAACGGAACTTGCCGAAGCTGGTGTACCCATTAAAACCTTACAAAAAAAATTAGCGAGACAAAACGCTAAATACGGTTATTGAAATAAATAAAAAAAGTGGTGCCCGGGGGCGGATTTGAACCACCGACACGCGGATTTTCAGTCCGCTGCTCTACCCCTGAGCTACCCGGGCATTCTCTAATAGAGATATGAGTTATCAGGCAGGGTTATCCTGATATGCGAGGGCGTTTTAGCGTCTTTAGTTTGTTGTGGCAAGCCTTCATTTGATTTTTTTAGCGTCGCTTATAAACGCTGGCTTTGTTTAAGCAAAAAAGAGGGCAAGCGCGTATCTTCCACACTGTATCACAGGGGATCATTTTCTGACCGGGGGAGATATGCTTCTAAGTCCTCTTCGCTTGCGGGCTGCGACCCAGGTAAGCGGTAGTTTTCTGATAGCCAAGCTCCCAAATCAAGGTCTGCGCAACGCTTAGAACAAAATGGTTTCGCCAATGCCTGCGCAGGCTTCTTGCAGTGTGGGCATTTTCCAAGGCTCATAACTTAATCCAATATGATTGCTAGCATTTGATATAAACATCCATCTTAGCGCTTGTCACGCATTCTAGTTTACGTGACGTTCGAGATTCGATTAAGGGTTTGTCAGGGTGTTCCATAAGCATCCTGATCACTCTTTCTGGCGCTTCAATGATAATAGTACCAATATCAGCGGATTTTCCTATGTGATTAGCCCGGCGCAACAAGTTGTCACAAACGCTGCGGATACGCATATACGGTGCGGTTTGAACCATCATGCGCTGGTGCAGTGAAACCCCGCGACGCTTGCGCGCAATTTCAACAAGGCCAAAGTTTGACATACCCGTATGTTGCACCTGTGCAAGGTCACCAAGAAAAGCTTCATCCAGTAAATGCATCAATTCAGCAACGGAACCCTTAGCGTTCATATTGATAAAATCCACAATAATCAACCCGCCTATATCCTGAAACTTCAGATGATGGGCAACAGCGAGGACTGCTTCTAAATTCACGATACGTTTAGCATGTGCGGCTGGGCGGCCTTGCAAAGCCGTTCCCATATTCACATCAACAACGGTCATTGCGGGTGTCTCATGAAAACTGATCCAGCCGCCAGATGGCAGATGTATTTGGTCCGATAGGGCTTCTGCAATGGCTTCCTCAGCGCCGCCAGCCTCAAACAAAGGGGATTTGCCAGTATAGGACACTATACGGGGTAATAGCTGAGGATAATGATCGCGCGCCGCAGAGGCCAATGCATCCCGTGTCGTGCCATCTGCCGCGATCACTGGCGTATCGCTCGTATCTAAGGCAATGAGGGCTTGATGTGCTGCACTCAGTGCAAACAAAAAGCCTGATGGTGATTTAGGGTCATAGCTTAACAACAAACTTGATAAATATGTGGCTTCATTGATAATAATTTCTGGTGAAACATCAGCGGCACCAGAGCGCACAATGAGCGCAAAATGATCAGCCAGCGGGCTTAATTTATCTTTCAGCGAACCAATGATACTTGGTGATAAGTCTTTCGAAAAATTCAGTCGACTGCCAGCCATTTCGATCACACAGTAACGGCCAGCTAAACGTGGGCGCGGTGTCACGGGTATGGCTTTAATTTCTAGTGCGCTTGGATCAGCAAGCGCTTGCACAATCAGTTTTTGCCCCTCGGTAACACAATCCGCGATCCCGTTTGGTCGACCTTTGACCAGTTGCCCAGCGCGGCGTAGGTTCAAGGCGCCCGTTTTACCACCACCTAAGTCTAAGAAAGCAATGTCACTAGCCGTATCCACTTGACTGACACGGGCTTGAAAGACGCAATCAATGGTGCTGTTTAGGGGGCCGTTTATGGCAGGACTGCTATCAAAATACTTCAAGCTGCTTGGGTAACCGTCTGCCCCCAATTCGACCATACGCCAAGTGCCCAAGCTTCCGTCAATCAGAAAGGCTGAGGTAGGGAGAGTTTCATCACTGTAAGAAGGCTGCTTCATAGGCCGTCTAACCAGCCAGCGACTTCAAATAAGGGTAGGCCAACCACATTACTATAACTCCCAGAAATTTTACGGATATAGCGCGCAGCCAGCCCCTGAATGGCATATCCGCCCGCTTTACCGTCCCACTCATTGCTTGTCAGGTAAGTTTGAATATCGCTTTCGCTTAAGCACCTGAATGTCACATGGCTGATAACAGATTTCACATGTGTGTGCCGATTTGGACGCATCATGGCAATGGCTGTTATCACACTATGGCGCCTACCTGACAACAGCTTTAAACAGTTACGGGCAGCATTTTCATTGTCCGCTTTTGGTAAAATGCGACGCCCACATGCCACAACGGTATCAGCAGCTAAAACACAGGCATTTTGGTGCCGCTTTGCTGTGGTCGTGAGCTTTTCTTGGGCCATCCTTAGCGCATAAGCTTTTGGGAGCTCCGCCTTGAAAGGCGTTTCATCAATATCTGCTGGGTCAATTAGGGTAGGTGTAACACCAATTTGGGCAAGCAAATCTAGCCGCCGCTGCGACGACGATGCCAAAACAAACTTATCAAGCGATTTACGAGACAGATTATTATGAGGCTGCGATAGAAAAGAAGCAGCAGGCGTATTTGGCATTGTGCCCGCCCTTGCTTATTTGAAACGATACGTTATACGACCTTTTGTCAGGTCGTATGGTGTCAGTTCCACCAACACGTCATCACCCGCTAGAACGCGAATGCGGTTTTTGCGCATTTTACCGGCAGTGTGACCCAGAACTTCATGATCATTTTCCAGTTTTACACGGAACATAGCGTTGGGTAACAGCTCTAAGACTGTGCCACGCATTTCGAGGACTTCTTCTTTCGCCATTTTAACTCCTTGAGGATGGCTTCTGGTAATTTGCGAACATACATGCCGTGCGTTGTACAGAATTGCAACAGTTTTGGTGCACTTTTTGATGATTTAAGTGTCTTTTTTTAGCCTTTGGTACAAAAGCAACACTCTAAACAAGGGTGCGAATAGGCCTCATGATACAAATGGCAATCGGTCAGCGATTTGGCATTCAAGATGATCTCTAACTGTGCAGTAGCTATTCATAACCTGATCGCGATTGCCTTCCGCGTCTGCTGGGTCGGGTGTTGGCCAATGTTCCACAACGATATCGGTGCTCGCCGTTTGTTCTTTAATTTTAGCATAAGATTCTTCGGTGAGGGTGATGATCAGGTCAAATAGGTCAAGGTTAACGTCGGCAATTGTTTTAGGGGTGTGATCAGCAATATCAATACCAATGTCTTTCATGGCGGCCACCGAAAATGGATCAAGCACCCCAGCAATCAGGCCAACCGATTCGGCAAATAATCGGCCTCGGCTGTGTTTGGACGCAAGAGCGCGGGCCATAGGGCTGCGTACGGCATTTTGATTGCAAACAAACAGGACATTACGGGGAGATTTGTTGTTCTTGGTCATGCTAAGCTATTCACGTAGCTGATCATAATGGGCCGCGTCCTTCCTTTAAATGAAGCACACATACAAGTGTGAACAAGCGCCGTGCCGTTTGCATATCAACCTCTACCTTACCATCTAAACGTTCCATCAATAATTCGCTCCCTTCATTATGTAGGCCGCGGCGCCCCATATCAATAGCTTCAATTTGGCTTGGACTGGCGGTTTTAATGGCTTCATAATAGCTGTCACAGATAGCAAAATATTCCCGGATAATTCGCCGGAATGGGGTCATGGCTAACCTAAAATGCATCAACGCTTGGTCCATTTGACTAGCAAGATCGAACACTAAGCGCCCTTCGATGGTACCAAGTACAAGCTTATAAGGGCCTTGATAGGTTTCATCACTGGATTTTAAAAGCTGAAACGAATTTTCTTCCAGCAAATCATAGATGGCGATACGGCGTTCATGGTCGACATCTGCACTCCAGCGCACAATTGTACTTTCATCAAGTGTCACATCAATTAAGCGATAATCTGCCATAGAACCTGACTGTGCCTTTATTTTTTATGATCTGCAAGTCGAATAGCAACAGAAAGCGCATGCGCATTCAATCCTTCGGTTTCTGCAAGCTTAACCGCCGCTGGCCCAATTATGTTTAAGGAAGCAGCATCGCAGCCGACAAAGCTGGTGCGTTTCATAAAGTCATAAACCCCTAGACCGCTTGAAAAGCGTGCTCCGCGGCTGGTGGGTAATACGTGGTTGGGGCCTGCGACATAATCACCAATGGCTTCAGGCGTATAACGACCAAGGAAAATCGCCCCCGCGTGCCGCACATCATGCATTAATTTATCAGGATCGGCAACAGCAAGCTCCAAGTGCTCTGGCGCTAGAGCATTCACCAGCGCCGCAGCAACATCAAGTGATGCAACAGTGATGACTGCCCCGTAACAATCCCATGATGCTTTGGCAATATCCGCCCGTGGTAGTGCTTGTAAGTGTGTTTTAATAGCGTCTTGGACTTTTATACCAAAGGCAGCATCATCGGTAATGAGAATGCTCTGTGCCACAGTATCATGCTCTGCTTGGCTTAAAAGGTCAGCAGCAATCCAAGCTGGATCATTTTTGTTATCCGCCACCACAAGTATTTCGGATGGCCCTGCAATGCTGTCAATACCAACCTTGCCAAACACTTGACGTTTTGCCTCAGCGACATAAGCGTTACCAGGACCAACAATTTTATCGACAGGCACAATTGTTTCAGTGCCATAAGCAAGGGCTGCAACAGCTTGTGCGCCGCCGATACGGTATATTTCCGTAACACCGCCCAAATGCGCAGCCGCAAGCACAAGGGGGTTTAGGGCATTATCAGGGGTGGGTACGACCATCACCACGCGCTCAACACCTGCAACACTGGCTGGAATTGCGTTCATCAAAACACTGGATGGATAACTTGCTGTACCGCCTGGTACATACAAACCAACTGCGTCCACTGCTGTCCATTTCTGGCCCAAACGCACGCCGGCTTTGTCCGTGTAATCTAAGTTTTTGGGTAACTGTTTTGTGTGAAAAGCACGGATACGCGCTGCAGCTACTTTTAAAGCGCTTAGAGTATCATCATCCACTGCCTTGACAGCATTTTCAATTTCATCCCCAGTGATGCGCAGACCAGTTGCTTTGACATCAAAACGGTCAAATCTTTCTGTTAAGGAACACACAGCGGCATCGCCGTTTCGTCGTACATCATCAAGAATACCAGCAACACTGTCAGCAACGTCGGCTTCATTATCCCGCTTGGCAGTCAGTAAATTCTGAAAATCCTGTTCAAACGTTTTATCAGTACTGGATAAGATATAAGTCATAGCGTTTCTTTGTCTTTTACTGTTTCTAAGGCGCTGCGGAATTGATCAACCCAATATGTCATCTCGCTGGGCCGTGTTTTAAAGGCGGGGCGATTAATCACTAAACGACTGGTGATTTCGGTTAAAACTTCAACTTCTTTTAAATTGTTGGCTTTTAATGTACCTCCAGTGGATACCAAATCAACAATACGACGGCACAAGCCTAGTTGCGGTGCAAGTTCCATCGCCCCGTTTAGCTTGATGCATTCGGCCTGGATACCCCGATCAGCATAATAACGTTTTGTCAAATTAGGATATTTGGTCGCAACGCGAATATGGGACCATTCACGTGGGTCTTGTTGCAAATCATCCGTGGGCATCGCAAGTGATAAACGGCAATGACCAATACCAAGGTCTAGGGGACTATAAAGGTCATTATAATCAAATTCCTGTAACACATCATTACCGACAACAGCCAAATGTGCGGCCCCAAATGCGACAAACGTTGCAGCATCAAAAGCCCGCACACGGATGATTGTTAAGTGATCAATATTGGTTTTAAACTCAAGCTGGCGCGACGCCGGGTCATCAAAAGCAAGCTCAGGGACAATACCCGCAGCCTTCACCAAAGGCAAAACTTCCTTTAAGATGCGGCCTTTTGGCAAGGCTAAGACTAATTTTTCGCTGAGTTGCATGGATTATACTCTGTATTTTTATACTATAGCCAAATGCAGTGAATTTTGATCACCTTATTTGACTATAAGTATTTATGTCGGTTCGACTTATCCCAAGAGACTTAGCGAA
>JABABO010000211.1 GCA_014238195.1 Kordiimonadaceae bacterium
GTATCACGCATAATCATTGGTGGTTCTGCAGGATTTAGGATAATAATTGCTTTACCGAGAGCAGCGCCACCAACCTTTTCAATGGCGCGGGCGGTGGTTTGGGTAAATTCGTCAATGTTGTTGCGTGTGCCAGGGCCCGCTGACTTGGAGGATACAGATGCCACAATCTCGGCATACTGCACTTTGGCAACACGATTAACAGCTGAGACCATAGGTATCGTTGCTTGACCGCCGCACGTGACCATATTCACATTTTGCTGGTCAAGATTTTCTTCCATATTCACCACAGGTACCGTGTAAGGGCCGATAGCAGCAGGTGTTAAGTCCACCATAATTTTACCGTCACGCAAACACGTGTCATTATGAGCCTTGTGGGCATAAGCTGATGTAGCATCAAAAACGATTTTAATGTCTTGCCATTCAACCATCTTTACGAGACCGTCAAGGCCTTCATGAGTGGTAGCAACCCCCATCTGATAAGCACGGGCGATACCATCGCTCTCGGGGTCAATCCCCACCATGACGGACATTTCCAATACATCAGAAGTTCGGATGATTTTTATCATCAAGTCAGTGCCAATATTCCCCGACCCTAAGATCGCTACTTTAATTTTATCAGCCATGCTAAACCTTACTTATTATATAAATTTAATGCTTGAAGTGCCAACACCTTCAAGTTCCAGATACATTTCATCTCCTGCAACTACTGGTTCTAAAGGGACCAGAGACCCTGACAAAATCACCTCGTTAGATTTCAATACAATACCGTACTCACCCAACGTATTCGCAAGCCATGCAACAGCCGTTAAAGGCGACCCTTGAACAGCTGAGCCCATTCCTTCAGACAAAAATTCACCATTTTTATAAACCTTCATCTTCAGATTAGGGAGATCCAAGTCTTTTGGATCAACGCGCCCTTTACCAAGTGTATAAACACCGCAAGAGGCATTATCAGCAACTGTGTCTTCGATCTTGATTTTCCAGTCAGTGATACGACTATCAACAATTTCAAAACACGGCATGATCGCTTCTGTCGCCGCTAGCACATCCGCGTCAGTTACGCCTGGACCTATAAGATCTTCTTTAAGCAAGAATGCAATTTCACCTTCTGCGCGTGGTGAAATCAGATTGCCTTCAATTTTGGCATTGCCGCCGTCCTCAACTTCCATAGCATCTGTCAAAAACCCAAAATCAGGTTGGTGTACGCCCAGCATATCCTGTACTGTTTTGCTAGTGACGCCGATCTTTTTACCAACAATTTTTTCACCATCACGAAGGCGGCACTCTAACATGCGTAGGGAAATCTGATAACTGTCGTCGAGGGTGATAGGCTCGCCATTATCCGTAAAAGGGGCGATCGTTTTTTGACTGCGTAGCGCCTCGTATAGTGCGTCACCCAAGGCTTGTTGTCGCTTTTTATCCATCATACACCTCGGACAAAAAGTCTAAACAGCTTTTATTAAACAGGTCAGCATATTCTACCATCACCCAGTGTCCACATTCTGTAACCATAGTAAAACGGGTTTGCGAACAGTTTTCAAGATAACGCTGAGCCCCACTAGCAGGACAAAATTGGTCGTCCATGCCCCAAAAACCAAGGATAGGGCAGTCTAGCTCGCTAAGCTGGGAGGCATTATTAGGTATTTGCATCGTTGACAATACCTCTTTTGGCTGCACGTCCACTATGGCCAAACGCTCGTGTACCAGTTCATCAGTTACATGTTTTGGGTCATGCACTAACAATTCAAGCAGGCGTTTCATACCGTCAAAATCAAGGGCTCCTGCTGCAAAATCACTCATCATTTTTTGAATACCAGGCATGGCAAAATATATAGGTAATTCTTCAATGCCGCCTGGTGCCATCATAATCAGGCTTTTCACCATTTTGGGATAATCCAATGCAAGCTTTAAGGCAATCGCCCCACCAAGGGAATTACCCACAAGGGTACATTCCTGAATACCCAAATGATCCACCAACCCTTTTATGGATTCTGAAAAAAGCGTTAAAGTATACGGTTGATCTGTGGGTTTTGAGGAATAGCCATAACCGACCATATCTGGCACAATTACACGGTAACCAGCATCAGAAAACACTTGATAATTCAATTTGAAATTGCTGTAGCCTGAGGCCCCTGGTCCTGACCCATGTAAAAACACGATAACAGGCCCTGATCCAATATCGTGATAATGAATGCGAATATCACCCAACACATTTACTGTATTGGCAACGGGTGGGCCCCCAACTAGTCGTTCAACCATGAACTATTCCTTTAGATGAAGAAATCTTTATTGTCGTGTCCAAGATATATAGCACCTTGATTGTTACGGTAGCGTGTAGGTTCATTAGCCACGTGACCACGAGCTGCATGAACATCCAAGAAATATTGAACAATAGGAGAACCATTAAAAACACCGCGACCGCCTAATAATGACTGAAAGCTCTCAACAACCTTTATCGCTTTTTCAACTACCACAGCCGAATCTAGGCGAAATTTAATACGCTCTTCAACGCTTGTTAACGAGCCATTATTTACATCAGCTACTAGCTTGTCCATATTGCGATATAAAACCAACTTCATCTCATCAATTGACATCATTGCATTAGCAACAGCTTGCTGGGCATCGGGATCATCAATAGTTTTCTGTCCTGTATTTGAAGAAATACGTTTTGCTGAAATCTCCAAGAACGCGTTAAGCGCCCCTTGACATGCCCCAATAGCCGAAGACGCAACCGCCCGTGCAAATATTTGCGCCCAAGGAATTTGATACAAAGGAGCTGTATTAACTGCATTCCCTGGGTTAGCACAGGCAAAACCATCTGCAGCCTTATGAGTGCGATACTCAGGTACGAACACATCATCCACAATAATATCATGGCTACCCGTCCCGCGCAGACCAAACGTATCCCAGTTCCGTGCAATTTTATAATCAGACTTTGGCAGCAGGTAGGTACGCATATCTGGGGGACCGCCATTTTCATCAAAAATCATCGCACCAAGCAGCACCCATGTACAATGCTCACTGCCAGATGAGAAGGACCAATGACCGCTTAGACGAAACCCACCATCAACAGGCGTCACCTTCCCAACTGGCTGGTAGGATGAGGAAACAAGAGCGGAAGGGTCATCTGCCCATACATCTTGCTGAGCTTGGTCATCAAACAATGACAACTGAAAAGCATGAACAGCAATGACACCATAAACCCAACCTGTTGACATACACCCTTCCGCTAAAGAGGATTGAATATCAAAAAAAGCATGCGGGTTCATTTCATACCCACCAAAGCGCTTAGGCTGAAATACTTTAAACAAGCCTGCATCCTGCATTTCTTGTACAGATTTATCTGGCAGCGTTAGGTCGGTATTGGCTTGTGTTGATCTTTTCTGAAGCGCAGGAATCATAGCCCGCGCCCTTAAATTCAATTCTTGTCTTATAGCATTTTGATCATGTATCATATTCATCACCTAACTCTCATAATTTTGCGTATACTGTCATAAGAAACGAGTGATGTAAATATTTATTCGTAAATATTGACCTTTAATTTTACGCATTCTATAGTATTTCATATATTCAGAGGAGATAAAACATGGACATAACCCCAATTCTAGAACAAACCCAGACAAATCTGACACGGGAAACTGTAGAAAATGTTGTTAAGGGTTATATTAATAGCTGGTGTACTAAAGACCCAGCAGCTCGAAAAGCTTTATTTCGAACAGATGCTATTATGGAAGATCCTGTAAACGCCATGCGTTTCGATGGCCTTGACAATATCGAAGCCTTTTGGGCCAGCGCTGAGGATACACTACTCAAGCTAAAGCCAACCCTTCAAAAATGCATTGTTTGTGGACAAGAGGCATTGGCAATTTTTAGTATGGAAATGAAAATGCCTGACGGGACAGGAACAATCCTTGAAGTTCATGAAGTATTCGTCTTGGATGATGACGCCAAAATTATCCATCTCAGGGCTTTTTGGGATGCAAATTCAGCGACACCTATTTCTTAATCCAACAAAAA
>JABABO010000319.1 GCA_014238195.1 Kordiimonadaceae bacterium
AGACCAATGAATAATGATTTCATTATTTATTGATAAGTCGAACCGACACAAAGACTTATAGCCAAATGAGGTGATCAATATTCACCGCAATTGGCTATATATGAGAGCGTCTGTAAAAACATAATGGACAAAAATTTGGCTTGTATTTTAGTTGCTGAGGATGAAGATACTGTACGCGATTTTGTTTGTCGTGCGCTTACGGTGCATGGTCATACTGTTATTGCGGCAAGTGATGGGATTGAAGCCGTTGATAGACTAGGTGATCACACCATAGATTTAGTGTTGAGTGATATTGTTATGCCTGTAATGGACGGTATTACCCTTGCTTTGAAAATCAAATCTGAGCATCCAACATTACCCATAATATTGATGACTGGTTTTGCAAACGAACAACAACGGGCTCATAACCTATCTGCATTAATACAGGGTTTGCTCGCTAAACCTTTTACCATGGAACAGCTGATTAACATCGTTGATCAAGTTTTAGAGCGTGACCGAAGCGAGGATAAAAGAAGCGCTAACTACTGATTTTAAATGCGTGCAAGCGCTTGATCAAGATCAGCGATCAGATCATCAGCATTTTCGATGCCAACAGATATGCGCAACATGCTTTCGGTAATGCCTAGGCGCTCTTTCACGTCATCGGGTACATCGGAATGGGTCATGGCATAAGGATGTTCCATCAAGCTTTCAGTGCCACCAAGGCTAACCGCTAGCTTAATGATTTGCAGGGCATCCAGAACGCGAAAGGCAGCCGCTTCATCGCCGATCACGTTAAACGAAAATGTTGCCCCAGCTGAACCGCATTGATCGCGGTAAATGGGATAGGTTGGATCATCGTCAGACAGAAAACCCAGATAATTGACTTGGCCGATCTTGGGGTGTGCCTTTAAGTGATCAGCGACTTTGGCAGCGTTTAATGCGGCTGCTTCCATCCTGATTTTTAGGGTTTCTAAAGATCGCATAATCAACCAACCTGACATGGGATCACACATTGTCCCTAAGATGGTGCGGAACCCTTGCAGCGGTGCTAATGCAGAAGCAGAGCCAACAGCAGCCCCCGCGACAACATCAGAATGTCCCGCTACATATTTGGTTAGGGAATAAAGAACGATATCCGCACCAAATTTTAAAGGATGCTGCCAAACAGGGCCAAGGAATGTATTATCAACCATGACAACAGGTCGGTCCCCTTGGTGTTTGCTGACAGCATCTGCCATATCGGCACAGGCCTGTATATCCACAAGGTCATTTGTAGGGTTTGCGGGTGTTTCTGTATAAATCACTGCCACGCGGCCTAGCTTTTGGGCTTCACGTATCGCGGGTTCTAGGGTTGGGTTTGCACCACCCGCTTCAAATTCAACCGATTTAACCCCAAACATTGGTAGGATATTTCGGATTAAATATTCGGTCCCGCCGTAGACGGGCGCACTGTGTACGATCACATCACCAGGGCGCAGATATGCCCACAAAGCTGTTGAAATAGCAGCCATACCGCTTGAAAATGTCAGGCATTTTTCAGCATCCTCCCATAGGGCTAATCGGTCCTCTAGGACTTGCAGGTCTGGATTGTTGATACGGGAATAAATCAGCCCAGTTTCTTCGCCCTCACTTGCTTCACGCTTACCATAAGCAAGCTCAAAGAACTTTTTTCCAGCTTGAGCATTTTCAAAAACAAATGTCGAGGTCATAAAGACGGGTGGTTTTAAAGCCCCCTCGGATAACTGCGGGTCGTAACCATACCCCATCATTTGAGTTTCTGGGTGCAGTTTATGATTACCAATCATAGATTTTCGATAATTGCTCATGCTTTATTCTCATTTTTCATTATTATAGCCAATTGCGGTGAATGTTCATCATCTTATCTAGCTATATGTATTTGTGTCGGTTCGACTTATCAATAAATAATGATTTCATTATTTATTGGGCTCGCTATACAATGCGCTTTGTTATATTTGCGTGACTTTGGCTTTATTTAGTTACTATTGCAACTAAATTATTTTCGTGTCGATTTTTCTGGTCGCAAATATAAAAGCCATGTTACTAAAAGGATATTTAGAGGCGAGAGCAATGATTATTTTATTATCCCCAGCTAAAAAACTAGATTTCGAGAGCGAAAATTTGCGCAGTGACAAAAATGTACCGCGCTTGCTGAAAGACGCTGAAGAATTGATCTATAAAGCGTCTAAGTTAAAAGCATCGGACTTGCAGGCAATGATGGGTATTTCAGACAAGCTAGCAGCCCTTAACGTGGCGCGGTTTAAGGCCTTTGAGACACCCTTTACACCAGCAAACGCTCGGCCAGCGATTGATGCTTTTCAGGGTGATGTTTATGTGGGGCTGGATGCAGGAACCTTAAATAATAATGCCAGAGCATTTGCCCATGACCATATCCGTATTTTATCAGGTTTATACGGTTTACTACGACCCTTGGATTTGATGCAGGCTTACCGCCTTGAAATGGGAATAAAGTTTACGAGCCAGCGTGGTAAAAACCTCTATGATTTTTGGGGTGATAAAATTACCGATATGCTAAATGAGGATTTAACACTAGAAAATAAGCCTGTTTTGGTCAATCTTGCGTCGCATGAATATTTTAAATCGGTGAAGACTAAGCTTATTCAGGCACCAATCATTACACCAATTTTCAAGGAAATAAAAGATGGGCGCGCGCGTGTCATTTCTTTTATGGCTAAAAAAGCTCGTGGGTATATGACCCGATATGTCATTGATAATAAGCTAAAATCTGTTGAAAACCTGAAGAAATTTGATGGTGCTGGGTACAGATTTGACGCTCAAAGCAGTACGGCTAGCCAGTGGGTGTTTTCGCGTCAACAGCCGCCACCTGCACAGTAAACAACGCGCAAACTAAACTACCAGCGCGGTAACCTCTCTGAGCGATTAAACAATAATACTGCGGCCACTTTATCAGGAGTATCCCACAATCATGGCGCCCCCCATTATCAGTTTGCGCGATATTTCCCTAAGCTGGGGTGCTGACCCTATTCTTGATGGTTTAGAAATGCACATCGGGATGACTGATCGTTTATGCCTGCTCGGTCGCAATGGCACGGGTAAATCGACCCTGATGAAAATAATCGCTGGTATCACAGAAGCAGATGGCGGTGAACGCTGGGTTCAACCTGGGATGAAAATCGCGTATTTACCGCAGGAACCTGATGCTTCTAATTATAAAACTCTGCGTGATTATGTGATGGGCGTTCTGCCAGTTGATGAACAAGACCAAACTTATCGTGCTGATGTGCTGCTGGCGGATTTGCAAGCAGATGGCATGATTAATCCTAGCAGTGCTTCGGGCGGTGAACTTCGCCGCGCAGCCCTTGCGCGCACATTGATTAGCGAACCAGATTTATTGTTACTTGATGAACCCACTAACCATTTGGATATTCATATCATTGAATGGCTGGAAAATTATCTAAAGCGTTGGCGCGGTGCACTGATGATTATCAGCCATGACCGTGCTTTTTTAGCGAACTTAACAACGGCTTGCTTGTGGCTTGATCGGTCTGTTGTACGCCGCTTTGATGGTGGGTTTGATAAATTTGAAGCGTGGCAGGAACATGTACTTGCTGACGAGCGCACACAAGCGAGGAAGCTGAATAAATTGATCAAGCAAGAAACCCGATGGTCTGTGGAAGGCATAAGTGCGCGGCGCACCCGTAATCAAGGGCGTTTGCGCCGTTTGCATGATCTGCGGGCGCAGCGCGCAAGTAAAATTCAGGCCAAAGGGTTGGTGAACCTTACCGCAGCAGAAGGTAGCTCGTCGGGTAAACGTGTGATAGACGCCATTGGAATCAGCAAAACCTATGCAGGGCGGACACTTTTTGCTGGCTTGGATATTAAGATTAACCGTGGGGACCGCGTGGGGATTATTGGCCCCAATGGTGTTGGAAAATCAACATTGCTGAAAATATTAACCGGCGAAACGCCAAGCGATACGGGCAGTCTTAAAATAGGCACAAAATTAGATACGCTTGTGATTGATCAAAAAAGAAGTAGCCTAAAGGATACCATGACCATCCGCGATGCCTTAACAGGCAGGGGCGGGGATCAACTGCATGTGAACGGCGAACCCAAACATATTATGAGCTATATGAAAGATTTTCTGTTTGAGCCGAGCCAAGTTGATACCCCAGTAAGTGCTTTGTCAGGGGGGGAGCGTAACCGCTTATTGCTCGCTGCGAATTTTGCTAAGCCCTCCAATCTGATGATCCTGGATGAGCCAACCAACGATTTGGATATGGAAACGCTAGACCTGTTGCAAGACGTCATGGGCGATTATGATGGTACGATTATTCTGGTCAGTCATGATCGTGACTTCCTTGACCGTATTGTCACATCGTCCATTGTCATGGAAGGTGATGGTACGGCTACTGAATATGCGGGTGGCTATAGCGATTATCTTGCGCAGAAAAAAGCCTCAGCCCCAAAAGGGGCACCTGATAGTGTTGTACCTTCAAGTAATGTGATAGGTATGAAAACAACGCAGGTCGCTAACGCACCAAAACAGAAAGCAAATAAACTATCCTATAAGGATAAACGGGCCTTAGACCAATTACCTGCCGAAATAGAGGCCCTATCCATGCGTATCAGCGAGTTAGAAGCAACATTAAGTGATCCTACCCTTTACACGGACAATCCAGATAAATTTCAGGCGGTGAGTGACCATTTAGCGCTGGCACAGGGTCAATTGAGTGAGAAAGAAACACGCTGGTTAGACTTGGAAGAATTAAAAGAACAGCTTGAAAGCTAATATTATAGCGAGACCAATAAATAATGATCTTATTATTCATTGATAAGTCGAACCGACATAAAAGCGAGACCAATAAATAATGATCTTATTATTTATTGATAAGTCGAACCGCAATAAAAGCGAGACCAATGAATAATGATCTTATTATTCATTGATAGGTCGAACCGACATAAAAGCGAGACCAATAAATAATGATCTTATTATTCATTGATAAGTCGAACCGACATAAAAGCGAGACCAATAAATAATGA
>JABABO010000018.1 GCA_014238195.1 Kordiimonadaceae bacterium
GAAAATAAATCGACGATAACAATTTTACCCCCCATAAATAGTTCACCTGCCCAGCACTTTTTTCATGAAACAAATATACTGCCTGCACTTAAATCAAACGATATTTCTTTTAAGGGTCTCAGTAATAAGAGTCCTCATTATTCATTTAGCGCTAATTTTGAAAGTTTTAAGAGCATAAAAGATGTAAATTTATATTTATCAAGACCTGATAATATATTTGGAGTTGAAACAGAAGAGCAGTTTAAAATAAGTAATGCGAAATTAAAAAATATTGTTCTGCGTGAATTACTTGAAAATTCCTTTGCACACGGTGGTGGGGATTTTGTGTTCTTCGCATCTGCAGTTGTTTCAAAGAAATTTACATCATTACCAAACGAGTTATTCAATTATGACAAAGCAGCAGATCAATATTTAGAGATTGTTGCTTCAGATTTGAATCAGAATAACCTCGAAAAAACTATTACATCAGCCTTCAAAAACGAGAAAGATTGGAAACAAACAATAGTAGAAAAATTACCTAAACAGAGTAATGTTAATCTCAATAAGATATTATATGCATTAGAATTTAGCACAACGTCAAACCCTGAGCGTCGCGAAGAATATCTAAACAAACTATTGTATTCGGAAGAAGGAACACTGGGTGATAAAAACATAAGTGCAAGCCAAATTGCGACCGGGCTTTTCCATATACATACAATCGCCAAAGAATTTTTGGGGCAAATGATAATACGGTTTGCCAATGTACTTGTTAAAGTAGATTTCCGCTCTCCTTCAGACGCAAAAATCACAAGTAAACTTACTATGCGTGACAGTGATAATGCGGTTAAAGTTACAAAGGAAAGCGGAACAGTCATTTGCTTAAGAATACCGTTAGAAGATCATGCAACGACTTTCCTGCCATCTAATAACCGTGATAGAAACACGGGTTCAATCGAAGAAAATTTCCCTAAGTCTGACCGAAAATATAAAACCATCGCAAGCTATAAGAATAATCAAGAATCTAATTTACAGTGGGCTAATAATCTTCCGCGCGACATAAGGGAGTTACGTCACACTCATGACGTTATACTAGACATTAAAGAGAGTGACTTAACATCAAAGGAACTTTCCTATATCGTTCTTGAATTGATAAGCCACAATTGCCCAGGTTACTTATACATATTATTGCCATCCAATTCATCATATACTCTCCTAAAAGCTAATTTTGATCAAGTTGATCAAGCCTATACAAATCGTTGCATTTTGGTACCCCCAGACAAAAGAAAGGAATTTTTTTCAAATGCTAAAAATATTCAGGCCATTAAAAATCATGCCGAAGATTATTGGGAGCGTGACGGTATTCTTCATGGCAAGAACAAAAAAGAATTATTTCTAATAGAAGGAAAATACTATACGGACAAATTTTATGATATTTCTACTCTCTTGAAAAACGAACAATTTTCCCATGAAATACAATTAATTATTGAATGCCTTATTACCTCAATTCGCCCAGTATTAATAATTCATAATAACACCTCTTTTGAATCTATTATTAACGAAGCACTAACCGTACTTGGTCAATCTAATTCTATTAAACAGATATGTTTTTACCGCAAAATCAGAATGTCAACATCGCTAGACATAAGAAGGATAGCCAAAAAATCAGACAATATCCTTTGTTTAATTGATGTTCTTTGCACGGGCTCTTCGCTGGAAAAATTATTGAAGTATTACGCAGCTGATAAAAACACTCATATTTTTTCCGTGATAGACGCACGAACAGATTGTAATGTGCGCGATAAATTCAAAATTGAATATTCACAGGAAATCTTCAATCTTCCCATTGATAGCCTCCATGTTGACCCAATTAAAGCGAAAACACAGATTGGTAAAGAACAGAGAGCTGCGAAATCAATATTTAGAATTGATCCTATAACTAAATCGCCTAACAGATTATACACTTCGCAAAAGGATGAAGTGAAATTCAAAGATAGTTTGACGATAACAAAGAATTGCTTTGATGCGGGAAGCTTCAGTCTTGGGCATCGAAAAAAACATGCAAAACATTATCTAACCTATTTTGATATTATATCATTGCTAAAAATTGAAAGTGAGGCGATTATTAGCTTTTTAGCCAACGAATTTTATAATGGAGTACTAACAAGAAATGAGCCAGGCGATATTTGTATATGGGTAGATGGGGAATTTGCTGATTTAAAGACCCTAACGGAAAGGGCTATTAATAAACATCGAGATATCCAAAGAGTTGCTCCGATTGTTTCCTTAAATTCTGCAATCAAGAAAAAGCCAGACGAGCAAGCCAAAGACATTTTGTGGGTTGTATTAACGGGCCTTTCACAAGGCACTACTATACAAAAGGTATTAAAAGCTGCTGGGCTAGATGGATTCGCAAGAGTTCGAATTTCTGTTATTTTAAATCGATCTGAAAGTGCAATTTCTGAATTTTACTCTTCTATAGGAAGTTATAAATCTAAAAGAAATAGTGATGACTCTAAAGGTCGCGAAGGCGAATTTGAACTTGATGTACAACCATATTTAATTTTAAATCAGCCATCCTATATGGAAGACCGTTGTCCCATTTGTACATTACAAAAGCAAGTAACAGAACTTGCCAATGACTCCGCTATTGAATTCATTAATATTTCCACCACTCTTGACGATATAGCCAATGAACTAGATAAAGAAGCATATTCTAATGGTGCTTCAAAGATATTCTGGGAAATCATTCATTTTAGAATAATTCTTGAGCGAACTAGGTCCAATGCTGAAGAACAAAAACAAAATCTAAGAGATGCCATCCAAACGAAGGAAGATTTAGTTCGATTGATTATCGCAATTGGCTTAACTTCAAAAGAAAAATACATAGAAGATATTGTAAAAGATGTTTTACCAAATATTGAATTCCACGACCAGATCGCGGAAACATTTACTAGCGATTTTGACACACTCAAAAATCATACGGTTCACTTTATTAATGGATTAATTCAATATGACAAAAATTACTTATTAGATAATTTTAGCATTTTCCATGGTGCCTTTGAGAAAGATATAAATCGATTTAAAACGTTTTTGTCTATCTGTTTACTAGACCAAGATGTATGTTTTCAATATAGTGTTAATAACCCCACACATCATAATAGCACTGATTTTGAAAAAGAGTGGCAGAGATTTGTGGCTAACAGAAATTTTTCTGGACCGGCTATAGGTCAATTAGCGAATTTATTAAGCCTACTGTCGCACACTGATCAATTCTCATGGCTGTATGTAAAAAATACAATCCAGAAGAACGTTTCAACTGAGAACTGCCAAAATCTGATTAAGAAATTTATTGCGAAATTCCAGCAAGCCGTATTTTTATTGGAAAAAATGGAAAGTGATTGGTTTTCGATCGATGCAACTCAATATAACCCAGAACCTCAATTAAAAAACATCACATCAGATGTTTTGGAAGTTATGCAACAATTTGCGAATTCACCGGATTGCACTACAGATCGCAATGATTTTATTACTGACATTGATTCAAAATTTAATGATTTAAAAAAGCAAGCAGATAAAATTGCAAAAGTTACTCAATTCTTAATAGAAGATTACCAAACCACCTATGAAAATAGCCTTTTAAATGAATTCCAGTTCAATTGTGTCAAGTCTAACATTGCCATTAGTTGTCTAGACTTTGAAATGATATTGAATGCCTTAGATAATAACAACCGCGAACATGCCAATGCATGTGGTTATAATCTGGAAATAGGGAAAGAAGAAATTGGGGGACGGCCTTTTCAAACAATTTTTGTCAAGCAAAACGAACCTTTTCGTGAACCAAAGCAATTGGGTGAACTTAAAACTGTCCGGCAAATGGCCATAAAATATGGGGGGTTTTTAAATATGACGCCTAATGATGACGCTATTCTAAAAATAGCCCTTCCAATATGGCCGTTCAAATAGTGAAAGAAAAGGATGTTATATGAAAATCTTAGTGATTGATGATAGTGATGTTTCTATTAAAGATATTATTAATTCTCTGAATTATCATCTTCGTGCGCATATTAAAGGCAAACCCCTTTTGTGTGAAACACCATTCCTTTTGCATAACACAGTAGAGCATCAAAAAGAACAACGTAAACGGTTAACAGATCAGGAATCTTATAAAGATATCGACATAATATTATTGGACTATGTCTTGAAATTCTTTGGAAATGGAGATATAGACTATGACTATGTTCCTAAAGAAATTTTACCTCTCATAAGAAAAACAGCACCTTGGATACCTGTTATCAGCGTCAGTGCGATCTTTAAGGAAAGCCTATTCCACATCGTTAAAATGAGTAGCGATGGCTATGATGCTATAGTTCCGAAGTCAGAAGCCCTAACCAATGAAAAGAATCCTGATAGAGAGGAGCTCACGGGTACTGATGAATTTTCAAAATACGGCTGGTCTACTATTTTAGAAGATGCTTACTACAATCGGATGTCACGGCTTCTAGGCAAAGATAGTATGAACATCAGGGTTGATCTTGAAGACGATAATCTACCAACCATAGTATGGCCTATAACCAGCAGCGAAAATCAGATATCTGAAAATTATAAAAAAACAATCAAAGAAAGCCTATCCATAGCTGGTTTCTCCAAGAAAGAACTAACTATCGGTCAAATTCATGGGGGCTTCAGTGGTGCTGAAGTTTATATTTGTAATGATACAGCTAACATCAATGGCAATGGTTGGCTGCTTAAAGTTTCGAAAAAAATTTCCAGTCTGCACCGCGAAATTAAAGCACATAGGAAATTATTTGAATCAAATTTACCACGCGAATATTACGTGCCAGCGCTGCACCATAATGTTATTGTTCGTAACAGTGTTGGTATTATTTTATATGAATTTGAAGAGGGGGCAAAAACGCTTCATGAGGCAGATGATCCGCTTTCTATTTTGCTACATTCAGAAAATGTAAAACTTTTTCAAAAAATGTATGGTGGTGATTCAAGAAAAACTATGTGTCATGAGATATTTAACGATATTATAGAACATATTAAATACAAGATGAGTAATGAGACGTATAAATCAATAGATGCATTAATGCAAGTAAATGGTGATCCGGGCCATTTTTTGAACAGTCTATTTACTATAGATATCGGACGTCAGCATGGCGATCTGCATGCAAGAAACTTACTTGTTAAAGATAAGAAAATCACCGCTATTGATTTCAGTCATTATCAGGATAAGGGGTATCCTTTGCTAGACTTTTTCAAGTTACAGGCCCATCTAATTTTTTACTCAAGTGATCCGATTTCCTCCCTTAGAGCTGCTTTAAATGGTGAATGCGTAAAATTTAGAGAATTGGCTGATATTTTTTGCAGTGAAACAGTTAGGGACGACGAAAACTACCAACAACTTCTAAAAATTGGGCTAATAATGTTCTCAATGCCCTACTTGTTATACGATGACCCAGAACTTCCAAAGGAAAGTAAGAACCAAATTGATCAAATTTTATTAGACGAGATAAACAAAATCTTGACAACAAAATTTCCCGATATAGTAAAATCTTAAATCGTGCCAAATCACCAATTATCTTTGGTGCGTGGGGTGTTTTTCTGGAAGATCGCCCAAGCGACGGGGTCAACGCGGAAGGAAAGTTTTACGCCGTCTTCTATGCACTCTTCGGACAGGATTTTACTATTGGCTTTTACCCAAGCCTGCGTAGCGCCGTCGCTGTAGGGCACGGTAATATCAATAATTTGATCTGCTGCTGATAATTTTTCGTCCACTACCGCGATCAGGCTGTCGCAGCCCTCCCCCGTTAAGCCTGATAGCGCAGTCATTTCATTTTTGCGTTCCACCTGCCCCATGATAGCTGTGCGCTGGTCGTCATCTGCTAGGTCAAGCTTGTTATAGGCTTCAATCATCGGCACACCGGTTTTGTCGCTTAGGTCTACGCCTAGTTCCTGTAACACATGTTCCACATCTGCTTTTTGAATATCGCTATCAGGATGGGCTGCATCACGGACATGCACAATAACATCGGCTTCCAGAACTTCTTCTAACGTGGCACGGAAAGCAGCGACAAGCATCGTCGGTAATTCAGATATAAACCCCACTGTGTCCGATAAAATGACTTTGCGCCCACTTGGCATATCAATGGCGCGCATCGTAGGGTCAAGGGTAGCAAACAGCATGTCTTCGGCCAAGACATCCGCATCGGTTAAGCGATTAAACAACGTCGATTTACCTGCGTTCGTGTATCCCACAAGGGCAATAACTGGGTATGGTGCCTTTTGCCGATTTGCACGGTGCAGTGTACGTGTGCGGGCCACTTGATCCAACTGTCGTTTCAGCCGTGCGATTTTGTCGGAAATGATGCGGCGGTCCGTTTCAATTTGTGTTTCCCCTGGTCCACCCATAAAACCTGCGCCGCCGCGTTGACGCTCTAGGTGGGTCCAAGACCGTACTAAACGACTTTTTTGATAGGTTAAGTGCGCCAGTTCGACCTGTAATTCCCCCTCCTTCGTGCTGGCGCGGTCGCCAAATATCTCAAGAATCAGGGCCGTACGGTCAATCACTTTGGTTTGGACATCACGCTCTAGGTTGCGCTGCTGAATAGGGGTTAGTTCGCAGTCAAAAATGATCAGGTCAATATCGTCATGCTCCGCGCGTTTCTTATAGTCATCCAACTTACCTGGGCCTAAGTATGTGGCAGGCAAAACACGGCGCAGGGGCACAGTTTGCGTATCAATAATATCAATATTAATGGCCGCTGCTAGACCTACAGCTTCTGCAAGGCGTGCTTCTGGGGTCCTTACCAAGCCAGCAACAGATTGTCCTTTAAGATATGGATGAATAACCAGAACCCGTTGATGATTAACTTTTTTCTGGAGATAAGCAAGACCATCCGTTGACCATCCGACGGTATCTTGCCGTATAGACTTATCAGTTGTCACTTTTGTTTGGTCGTTTTTATCGGTCAATTAATCGATATCTTTTTCAGGTTCAAACAATTGCACCGGCCCACTAGGCATAATCGTTGATATGGCATGTTTATATACAAGCTGCGAATGGCCATCACGGCGCAGGAGGACACAGAAATTATCAAACCAAGTGATCACACCTTGCAATTTAACACCGTTGACCAGAAAGACAGTGACCGAGGTTTTAGATTTACGGACCGAGTTTAGAAAGACATCCTGAAGATTTTGGCTTTTATCTGACATAAGATTTGTTTCTTTATTGTTGTTATTATAATTTCACTTATCGCCGTATCACCAATCAATACTAATCTATGCACTGAACCCCACTGATTAAGCGATACCTGTATTATAGGCTATATAGGATGCGTTTGGCTAATATTAATTCGCGTCTATCGCCAAAAAGTACGTGCGAGAAAAGCCATAAACAAAGACGCTTCAACCCTGCCGATAACAGCTAGGACTGACAGTATAACATAATCAGCCGATTGCAGACTTACAAAACCAGGAAAATATGGGTCTACCAAAGCTATCATTGGTCCTGATAATGTCAGTGTTGTGATCGTCATGGCTACAGCCGATTGAAAATCTACGCTAAAAATCGCCAGCCACAAAGTCCCCAAGATAAAAGCAATAGTCAGACCACCAATCAATAACCAAGTCGCTTCCATGTCTTGGACTTTTATAGGACTGCCCCCGAGTTTCAGCGTATGAACCCCGCTAGGGTGTGCTAGACGATCAATTTCATGACGACCTAATTTCCATAAAATCATGAAACGCATCTGCTTTAAGCCGCCTGAGGTGCTAACAACACAGCCGCCAATGGTTGTTAAGGCAACAATGATCAGGGCAAAACCAAGATCACCCTTATAATACAGTGCAAATCCTTCTGGAATGAACCCAGTTGTCGAGACAGCAGAAATAACCACATAAGCAAGGTCAGTCAGGCTGTGATGGCTTCCTGTCATGATATTCAGCAGCCACAGACTAATAACGCCAATGCATATACATTTCAGCAAAGGCACCAAACCTGGGGGACGATACGCCGAAGACTTTTTACCATTTAAGTGCAGATGTGAGTAATCCCAGTTATAGGACGCAAATATCATAAAAACCGCCGTAATTACCATCGTCGCGCTTGAAGCTATTTCATTGGTTGCCCCTGCACTAATCCCCGTTGTACTGATCGTTGCCATCGCGAGTATCACAGCATCAATGAACGGTGTGCCGCTTACAGTAAATAAAAATGCGGCCACACATGTAATAAGACTGTAGAAAGGAAGCAGGGCACGTGTGATTGAAAACAATCTCACATAGCCTTTATCATTCACACCAACCGCTAAACAGGTTCGATGTAACTGCATTGCCCCTGAATTTGTCTCGCTTAGTAACGACAAGGCAAAAACAAGTGCCCCAAACCCACCGATCCAAGCAACCAGCGCGCGCCATAACATAAAAGATAGCTCTGATGCATCGGTGTTTGTGTCATAAGCAGATGCCCCATTTGTAGTGATCATGGAAACGCCTTCATAAAGGGCTGGAATCAAGCCAAAATCCATATCAGAAAAGAAAAAGGGTAACCCACTGATCATACCGATAAATAAATATCCTGTGAGTGGTAGCAATATTGTCATAGCAGGCGTGCGGGCAGTTTCTGATCCACGGTACCCTAGCCATAAAGAACCGCCGACCAGCATTGACAAACCAGATGAAGCAATAAAAGCCGCCGCTGCTCTCTCATTCCCTACAGCTAGGCTATGGATAAGTGGAATAAACTGCAAAACCGCCAGAGCTGAGAGCCAGCAACCCAAAAAATATAACAGCCGTGATGCCCACATAACATAAGCCCTAGAAAATATCCGCACGTGCAGAAAAAAGATGTTCAATCCGTTTTACAGCATGCGATAGCGCCATGACAATAACATGATCCCCGGGCCGCAGTAATGTATCACCCAGTGGCATTTTCACTTGCCCGTCTCGAATAATAAGCCCAATGCGAATGTCACCTTTTAATCTAAGAGCCCCAATCATTTTCCCCGCAGCATCTGATCCTTCAAGAACTTCTGCTTCAATGATTTCGGCTTGACCATCGCGGATACTGTATAAATCGCGTATGCGACCGCGCCTAAGATGGCGAACGATAGATGATACAGTTGATTCGCGTGGATCCAAAGCAACATCAATGCCTAATGAACCGACAAGTGAATTATAAATGGGATTAGTAAGCAGAGTTAACACACGCGAACACCCGTTTTGTTTTGCCAGCAAAGACGCTAGGATGTTCACTTCATCATCATCAGCAACAGCAACAACCGTATCGGTTTGTTCAATATTGGCTTCTTTCAATATATCACGGTTAAGTGCGTCACCGTTTATAACGACTGTTGAAGATAGTTTTTCTGCTATGACATGCGCACGATCAGCATTGTTTTCAATAAGTTTAAGGCTGGTAATCGTCGACGCGGTCTGCTCAATAATTTGTTCTAGTTTTCTAGCCAGGGCAAGGCCAACATTGCCGCCACCAACAATAACAATACGTTGCGCGGATTGTTCTTCATGACCAAAAACCGACATAGCCCGTTCGGTCGTTGCGCTTTCAACAGCAATGTAAATATTATCATCCACCTGTAGCTGATCATCCCGCTGCGGGATAAAAACACTATCACCCCGCTCGACGGCAACAACATTGGTGTTAAGGTTGGGAAATAATTCTGTTAGCTGGCGTAACGGGGTATCAACTACAGGGCAGTCTTCATTCAGGTGCAGGCCAATAACACGAACAGTATCATCCGCAAAAGGGATCATATTAAACCCACCTGGTACTTTTAAGCGCCTCGCTAATGCTTCCGCTACTTCATGCTCAGGTGAAATAACTACGTCAATGGGTAAATGATCGCGAGAAAATAAATCACCCCATGTTGGCTTCATATAAGCACGATTTCTGATACGTGCGACTTTACGGGGAACACTGAAAAGTGAATGTGCCACTTGGCAAGCAATCATATTGACTTCATCCGACCAAGTTACAGCGACGATCATATCTGCGTCCGATGCCCCTGCCCTGTCAAGCATTTCAGGGTCTGATGCATGTCCAACAATGCCCTGTACATCAAGGCTTTCACTGATTTTCCTGATGAGATCATGCGAACGATCAATCACAGTAACATCATTTTGCTGGTGAGCGAGATGTTTAGCGATATTAAATCCAACTTGTCCAGCGCCACATACAATGACTTTCATAAGCTTTCACTTCTTTATATCATACTCAATTATGGTATTATTCGCAAATCACCTGCAGAGCTTGAACATCATTTCTAACGTCCACTCGTGCGTTTTAACTAGAGTGATTCTGTTTCTTTCTTCTTGTCTTTATCCCCGCCAGTTAACCCAAGTGACTTTAATTTACGATGAAGCGCCGACCTTTCCATGCCAATAAAGGAAGCTGTTCGACTAATATTGCCGCTAAAGCGATTGATTTGAACCTTGAGATATTCTCGCTCAAATGCTTCACGGGCTTCCCTAAGTGGCGTCGTCATAATAGCACCATTCCCTTCACCTGTAAGCAAGTCTGACTTATCATTAACGATCTCTGTGGGTAAATCTTCAACAGTAATTTCACTGTTATTAGCATCGGGACCCATAATAACAACACGTTCAATAATATTTTTCAATTGGCGTACATTTCCAGGCCAATCATAAGCTTGCAATGTTGCAATGGCATCTGTGCTGAGCTTAAAGTTCTGTCGACCTGAAGCCGCTGAAAGTTTATCGAGAAAATATTGTGCAAGCGAGGCAATATCTTCACGCCGTGCTGATAAAGACGGCAAACTTAATGGAACAACATTTAAACGGTGATATAAGTCTTCGCGGAAGCTTCCATCAGAAATTTCCAGCTTTAAATCCTTACTTGTTGCTGAAATAACGCGGACATCAACTTTTACCCGCGTATTGCCCCCAACACGTTCAAAAGCTTGTTCGGTTAAAATCCGTAAAATTTTTGCCTGTGTTGTTAATGGCATGTCAGCGACTTCATCAATGAATAAGGTGCCGCTATGCGCTCTCTCAAACAGTCCCGTCTTGACGACGCCGCCATTTTGTTCGACACCAAACAGTTCTTGCTCGGTGCGGTGCGGTTCAATGGACGCAGCACTCACAACGATAAACGGTGAATCCGCCCTGTTGGAACGCTCGTGCAACATACGTGCAGCGACTTCCTTGCCAGATCCCGAAGGCCCATGAATGAGGATTCGGCTGTTGGTACCGGCAACTTTTTCAATGCTTTGACGAACATTATTAATAGCAACAGATTTACCTGTTAAATCGATTGTGAAAGCTGAGCGTTTCTTTAACTCTTCATTTTCGCGGCGCAGTTTTTCATTTTCAGTGGCGCGCCCGACCGTCAGTATTAGATGTTCGGCCTTAAAAGGCTTTTCAATAAAGTCATA
>JABABO010000092.1 GCA_014238195.1 Kordiimonadaceae bacterium
GAGCGTGTAAACGGTTTTCAGCTTCTTCCCAAATAATGGACTGCGGACCATCGATGACACTGGCGGTGACCTCTTCCCCGCGGTGGGCTGGCAAGCAATGTAGAAACACTGCATCATCATTGGCTAGGGCCATGATCTTATCATTCACTTGATACGGCGCTAGTAAGCGATGCCGTGCCTCAGGGTCTTTGTCGCCCATAGATATCCAAGTATCGGTGATCACTGCATCAGCACCAGCGACAGCGGTATTGATGTCGGTCGTAAGGGTTACGTCGCCGTCTTGTGCGGTTGCCCAATTCAGTACGGATTTAGGAATGGACAGTTCAGCAGGGCACGCAAGGATCACTGAAAATTCGAATTTTATCGCTGCTTCGATCAAGCTAACCGCAACATTATTGCCATCCCCAACCCATGCAAATTTTTTACCCTTCACAGACCCGCGACTTTCTTCGTATGTCATAATATCAGCCATTAACTGACACGGGTGGGACCGATCAGTAAGCGCGTTGATCACAGGCACACCAGAGACGCCAGCCATTTGCATGACATCAATATGATGGTTGGCCCGGATCATCACAGCGTCCACCATACGGCTTAGCACACGTGCGGTATCTTCTACCGTTTCGCCGCGCCCTAATTGCAGTTGATCGCTGTTTAAAATCAAGGCTTTGCCACCGAGTTGTTGCATAGCCATTTCAAAGCTGATTCGGGTGCGGGTTGATGATTTTTCAAACACCATAGCTAGGGCATGTCCATCAAGGATTGCACCGTCATCAATGGCCCCCTTTGGCAAATGTCTGCGAGCGCTTTTCCAATTTTTCGCTGTTTGGATCATATGCCGCAGGTCTGGTGCAGCGATATCTTTTAAATCAAGAAAATGCCTGATCGGTTTAACAGTGTTTTTATGTGTCATGCTTTTTACTCGCCCCTTAACCTGGGGGATTATCGGCCCAGTCGCTTAAGGCTTGGTCCATGATGGTGATGGCTTCATCGATATGGTGTTCCTCAAGAATAAGTGGGGGTAATAGTCGCAGGACCATATCACCCGCAACAGTTGGACACAGGCCACGACCTATCAAATCAATAACAGCCGGTTTTGTGGGCACATCTGGCATACGCAGGCCTAGCATCAAACCTTTGCCGCGCACTTCGGAAATTAAGGCATGTTTTTGTTGCAAGGCCGCTAGGCGGTTTTGCAGTAAGGCGGCCATGTCTTGTACTTTATCAAAAAATCCAGGCGCTAACATTTCATCTAAAACAGCATTTCCAACAGCCATGCCAAGGGGATTACTGCCATATGTACTGCCGTGTGTCCCAATGCCCATGCCACTGGCAGCATCTTCTGTTGACATACAAGCACCCAGTGGAAAACCGCCGCCGATCCCTTTGGCTGCGGTTAATATATCAGGCGTAATACCAGACCATTCGTGGGCAAATAACTTACCTGTGCGTCCCATGCCGCATTGAATTTCATCAAGCACTAACAACAGGCCATGATCATCACAAAGGCTCCGTAAAGCCTGCATTTTTTCAGCAGGTATCGGGCGAATGCCCCCTTCCCCTTGCACGGGTTCCACCATAATCGCCCCTGTTTCAGGGCCAATAGCAGCTTTTACAGCCGCAATATCGCAGAAGGGCACAACATCAAAACCTTCTGGTAAGGGTTCAAACCCTTTTGTCATTTTTTCTTGGCCCGTCGCGGCGATCCCTGCCAGTGTGCGGCCATGAAAGGCATTGGCCATTGTGATCATACGGTAACGGCCTTTATCACCGCGATCATGGTGATACTTGCGGACCATTTTAATAGCACATTCGATGGCCTCAGCCCCGCTATTGGTAAAGAACATCGTGTCGGCAAAACTGGCAGCGCACAAGCGGTCTGCAAGGCGAGTGCCTTCAGGAATTTCATAGCTGTTTGCCGTATGCCAAAGCTTGCCCGCTTGGTCTTGCAGTGCTTTTACAAGTGTGGGATGACAATGCCCCATTGCCATCACCCCAATACCTGAATAGAAATCCAGATATTTCTTGCCGTTCTTATCGAACAAATACATGCCTTCGCCGCGCTCAAAAGCCAAGGGGATACGGGCATATGTTGGCATCAATGACGTGATCATCTTTTATGTCTCCCACACTCATACAGTCTAATTTATTGCGGTTAAGCAGCTGTAATGAGTAAATATTAAGAGCCGATACGCGGTCTGCATATCGGCTTTGAAAGTCCTAAACCTAGGATGACGTTAGCCATCCTTTAAGTCAATGGGGGTTTTGTTCTTTTTAAGCCGCAGAATTAAGCTTTTAGACGGTAGCCAGTTTTAAACACGCGGTAGACTGTCAAAGCTAGGATTATGTTAATCGCTAGCACATATAAACCACCAATCATCAAATCGCTGTCAGCACGGCCAATAAAGCCATAACGTACCCCATCAATCAAATAAAAGAAGGGGTTTATGCTTGAGAAAATCTGCCAACCATCGCCTAATCGTTCAATGGAATAAAAAGTGCCAGATAATAAGCTTAAAGGCGCTATCACAAAATTAGTGATTGCGGCTGCATGATCAAACTTATCGGCCCAAACGCCCGTTAAAACACCCATTAAAGACATCATGACACAGGCACTTAAGGCAAAATACAGCACAATCAGTGGGTTATTCATCATCATCGATACATCGGGAACCAAGGCAAATGCGCATCCGACCGACAAGCCAACAACAAGGCCGCGTGTGATGCCCCCTGCCGTGAAACCAAGGGTTAGTTCTAGTGCTGAAAGCGGTGGCATCAGTGTATCAACGATATTGCCCTGGACTTTGGAAATCAGGATCGAGCTACTGGTATTGGCGAACGCATTTTGTAGCATCGCCATGACAATCAGGCCTGGTGCTAAAAACTGCGCATACGGCATATCGGCAATCATCCGACCATTTCCACCTAGCGCGAGTGAGAAAATCACCATGAACAATATGGTTGTCACCGCAGGTGCTGCCAGAGTTTGGGTCCACACTTTCATAAAGCGACGGGTTTCTTTCTGGTAAAGCGTATAAAGCCCGATCCAATTTACCCGTCCGATGGAATTGACGTTCAAGTCTGGCGTGCCTGAGGCATTGTTCATGTCGTAACCCATTTTTTTAAGGCTTTTGGGCGCTGCTATGATCAATTAATATTTGAAATTAGCAGAATATTACACCTAGTTTAGCCGTTATTTTCATTTTTTTTGCGACTCCTGAAAGATTCAACTTGAGGATTCGTTCAGAATCGTTACGACTCTGTTTGTAGATTCGTTTTGCATCCCCATATGCAAGGGGTTCATACATAAGCTGCATAACCAGATTTGGCAAGTGTTTAGGGCAAGTGTTTAGGGCAAGTGGTTAGCAATTATTAAAAAGCGCTGCATGATAGGGCAGTCACTAAGATTAAGGAACAGAGACATGGCTTGGACCGAAGACCGCATTGAAAAGCTACGCCAGCTGTGGGATGAAGGCTTAAGCGCGAGCCAAATTGCCAAAGCGCTCGCCGAAGGTGTCACCCGCAATGCCGTGATTGGTAAGGCTCACCGATTAGGCTTAAAGTCACGTCCTTCCCCTGTAAAGTCTGACAAAACCAAAGCCAAAGCTGCACCGAAAAAGGTTTCTGCTAAAAAAGAAGCAAAAAAACTCGTTACATTGCTTGATTTAACGGACCGCATGTGTAAATGGCCCATTGGTCATCCTGGGGATTCGGACTTTCATTTTTGTGGAAAGAACAGCGAGCCTGGGATGCCTTACTGTGCCGCCCACTGTGCAGAAGCTTATCAAGCACAGCCCCCACGCCGTGATCGGCGCCAGCAAAATAAACCACCGATTAGATAAATCGCGTTATTTTTATAAATCTCTGTGCTGGTTCGACTTATCCCCAAAGTCTCAGGGAATAATAAGATCATTATTCATTGGTCTCGCTCTATTTCTATTGGCATTTTCTATTGGCAAGGGTACTTAACTTAGTTAGGTTCACCTATAGTGGGTCGTAGAGTTTGTGCTGCGATGGACTTTATCATTGAAGGGAATATTTATGCGTGTTCGTAATTTTACACTGGGCCTTATTGCTGTTGGTTTTGTATCGTCGGCAAGTATATCAGATGATGAAAAGCGCTATCCAGAATCTCAGTATCGTCATCATATGATGGAGCAGGTGAAATATTCAGCACTCCCTTTGCTTGAGATTGTAAAGGGAACTTTAAAAGAACCCGGTGGTGGCGCTATTCATAATGCAACGGTTTTAGAATCAGCGGTTCGTGCCTCTATTGCGGCTTTTAAAAAAGATACCCGCGGTATGGAAGGGCACAGTGACAGCAAAGACAAAGTGTGGGCTAACTGGGAAGATTTCTCAACCCGTATGGGTAAACTTCACGCTGATACTATAGCGCTAAAAGCTGCTGTTGCAGGCGGGGATGCTGGGATGATCAAAGGTGCAACCTTTAAAGTGTTCAAAAACTGTAAAAGTTGCCATGATGAGTACCGTAAAGAAGATCACTAGAAATAGGATATCAAAATAAACGCAAACATATCGCCCCGCAGACAAGAATAAAAAGCACAAGCGCGATGAGGGGGTGGCGCTGCTTTGGGGCTGGTATATCCTCAGCCAACTCTTTGCTGCCTGTGATCATCGGTTTTATAAGGCCTGCTTTTTTAATCAATGTATAAAACAAAAGCGCTGCTAAGTGCAGCCCAATCACACCGATTAAAATTTTACCAAGCAGCCTATGGCGGCTGGTCATGGTGTCTGAAAGGCTTGATGAC
>JABABO010000220.1 GCA_014238195.1 Kordiimonadaceae bacterium
ATGTCTCATAAGGATACGGATACTTGAGGGTGTGAAAAATATGCCAGAAGACAACTAAAATGTTAAGCTAAGCAGAAAGGAGAAAGATCAAGGGCCGTTTAAGAAGCGTCATTTTTTGGCCTCGAATGAATGTCATATAGCGAACATAGGTGGTGAATAGTTTCTGTCAATATTGTAACTATTTATGGAATTTAAGGGATTGTTGTGGTCAGTCATTTGATATTGCACTTAAAAGTAGGCCTAGTTTTTTTCTGTATTGCGATGCCGTTGCAAGCATCGCAAGGCATAAGGATAGAACCTGCTTATATTAATGCAAACACATCTGTCACTTTGTATTTCCCCGAAGAGCCCCCACAGAATTTGGTGATTTTAAATCCAAAAGGTCAGCCTTTATTTATTTTTGACCCAGAAATGTACATATCACAGCCGTTTAAAAATTTCAGGAATAAGTTAAAAATAACCTTTCAAGCGCAAGACTTGAAAGGAAAAATGTGGCATGATGGTGTAGCGCATATTAAAAATGTGTTTGCTAAGTCAGGTGTGTATGAGTTTTATTTTGCAGATAATTTGGAAACTGAACCAACAAATACTTATTCATTTTGCGCGCAAATATTTTTTTCTAAGGAGCGGTTAATTGGCGAGCCTGATAAGGAAGTGATGCAGACTATTTTGAATGCTTCTTCAAATTCATGTGAAGTCCGTTAGCGCTTGCTGTAGCTGTGAGCCTTATAAAGCCAAAGATAGATATAGAAAAAAGCCGAGAGGATTAGTGGGAACAAGATGGGAAAAATGATTTTTAATATATTATGGGCCTTGACCATCCTCTTTGTCCCAAATGTGGCTTTTGCTGAGCGTGACGCCGATGATTATGCTTTGACTCAGAATCAAGCTACAAGCACCGATCAAGCCAGTGTCGAAATGATATTGAGTTTCGCCGTGAGTGATGGTGTTCTTGTACATTATGACAAGGCGCGGGGTCGTTTGATATTTGAACGGGCAACTTTGTGTATTGATGAGGATGGCCAATATATGGGGGGTGTATGCCGTATTTTTATCCGTGATACCTATTATCTGGATGTGGAGCATCGGCATATAGCACATCTATATAGTGAACAGGTCGATGGTGCAGAACTTTGGGATGTTGCTGTTTCAAGCGAAGATAAAATGCTGGAGGTTTATGATTATGTACTAAAGGATGGTTTTTTTGATGAATTGAGCAGGCAGCGTATCAGTAAAGTTTTGGAAATTGGCTTTGCTTACAAACGTTTGCCTGACCCGAACTCAGTAAGTAATATTTATAAGAATTACAGCCGCCTTAATTTTTATGATTCAGATGGTCGCAGGATTGCGTACCATGACTTTGAGGGTGGTACATTGCATTCGGTTCATTCGGTACCTTCTCAATCATTCCTTAAGAAGTATTTTATCGCTGATACACGTTCATGTGGGGCTTCGTCATGCGCTGGCGCGATTAAGGTATTGCAATTAACGATGCCAAAAGATTGATGGGGCTACAAGTGATGCGAATCCTTTAGTCTAAAAGTAATCAGCGTTTTCATGGATATATCTAAAGTTGATTTCCATGATTTATTTGGTATGCTAAGTACTAAAGGGAGGCTTTAATGGTTTTCGCTATTGCAACAGTTATTATCAGAATATTTGCAATTTGGATGATTTTTCAGGGGTTAAGTAGTCTTGTGATTTTAATGCAGAGTGGGTTTAGTGAGCTTGCCCCTTTGATCTATATGGTAATCTTATTTGTTTTGGGTCTCTTAATTTTGTGGAGAGCGGATCGTTTAGTGCCTTTTTTCGTCAACAAAATGGACGGTGATGAAAAGTCTTCTAAGCCTCAGACTGAGGAAATTGTCTCTGCGGGTTCATTCTTGATTGGACTATATTGGTTCATTGCCTACTTGCCTCAGGTTTTTATGGACTTATACCTTAAATTTTTTGTCGCGGATACCATATATTTTCTGCAATTCGATGCCTATATTGGGCTTGTAATTTCAGTTATAATAATGTTTAGCGTTCATAGAATTGCCCGTTTTTTTCTAAGTCTGAGAAAGCTGTAATTGTATGAGCTTAGAGGCTCGCGATTATACTTTCAGCAACATGCCCCTTGGGCCCTTGAAAATGGCTAATTCGTGTGTTTACAGGCTTTTAATAACGATAGGATATTTCAATGCCCCAAGTACGTGGTTCCTCAACATATTGCCAAACAGCTAGAGAGGCAGAATAAGCGCCTGTGTTTGCGTAGATTTCATCTGTCAGGTTCTTGCCGTACACTGTGACACTAACGTTCCCGCTGGCTGTTGTATAGCCTATGCTAGCGTTCAGCAAATCATAGGCAGGCAAGAAGCTAGAGTTTAGGTCGTTTATTGGCCTTTTATCCGTATAGCTATAGGACCCGCGTACCGCGAGGTCGCCCTTATTGCCCTTAGTGCCCAGTGGGATATCATAAGTAAAGCCTGCGCTATACGTTCATTCGGGGGCGCGTGTTAATTTCAGTTTTTGCGACAGCGCATCATCTGTGGCGTCAGAAATTCCGTCCGAATTTATATCCAAACCAACGAACCGGTCGAAGGAAGCGTCTGTGTATCCTACATTTGCAAAAATATTAACATGCGGAAGAGGGGCAAACAGAAGGTCTAGTTCAAAACCTTGTATCGTGGCATCGGCAGCATTTTGAATACGTTGAAGAAGTTGCTCATCTAAAATGGTTAGTTGTAGATCATTATATTTGTTTCTAAAAACCGCACCATTGAGACGAGCTTTGCCATCCCAAAAATCTGATTTCCAACCCAGTTCTATAGATTCAACGGTTTCTTCATTATAAGGACCAATTGGGATGAGGTTAGAGCCATTTCTAATGTTAAAACCACCGCTTCTGAAGCCCCGCGACCAGCTTGCAAAAACCAGCAAGTCTTCGTTAGCATGCCATGATAGTCCAGCCTTAGGGCTAAAGTTTTGCCAATTTTCACGATCAATTTGACTGAAAGTACAGTCACTAAAATCAAAAGTACATTCATTCCCGCTAGCTACGTC
>JABABO010000167.1 GCA_014238195.1 Kordiimonadaceae bacterium
CTGAGGCTATATCGAATATTGCCATTCTTGAACATGATTTAAATTATCTGAATCAAAACTTAGCGGAAGAAAAACAAAAAACCGAAAGCCTAGAGAGCAGCCTCAGTACCCTTACAGCCGATAAAGCAAAATTGGAAGGGCAGTATGAGACACTTTCCAAACAATATGAACAGCTGATGGATAAAGAGCGCCTTGCGCATGAAAACATATCATCCTTAACAGATGAGCGGAATAAGGCGCAGTCAGACTTAAAAGAAAAAACAGCATTTCTCAGCGCTGAACAAAAACGATTTGAGGAACAGAAAGTTGACTTTACAAAGCAAAAAGACGCTTTAACCAGTGAATTTAAAGTGCTGTCGGAAACTATTCTTAAAGACCGTCAAGCTGATCTTCGCCAGCAAAATGACCAACATGTTAAATCCCTTTTGTCGCCTTTAGAAAAACAAATAAAGGGCTTTAAGGAAGGGATCGACCAAGCCCATAAAGACAGCCTTAAAAATAACACCAGCCTTGAAGTTCAAATTAAAAACATGATGGACATGGGTCTAAAAATGAGCGACGAGGCCAATAACCTTTCCTCTGCCCTAAAAGGAAAGTCCCAAGCACGCGGGGCTTGGGGTGAAGCCATGTTAGAGCAAACCCTTGAAATGAGCGGATTGGTAAAAGATACACATTATTCAGCGCAGAACTCCCAGATGGGGGAAGACAATAAAAGAAAACGTCCTGATATTCTGATTAAAGTGCCAGGTGGGAAAAACTTGGTCATTGATAGTAAGGTGACTTTGAACGCCTATGATCGGGTCATTGCAGCTGAAAGTGATGAAGAAGCAGCCTTAGCATTAAACGCGCATATTCAAGCGGTTAAAAACCACATGGATGATCTTTCAAAGAAAAGTTACGATCAAGTTGCCGAATTTAAAAGCCCTGATTTTGTTTTAATGTTTATGCCCATCGAGGCCGCCTATATCGAAGCCTTAAAACATGATGGCAGTCTTTATGCCTATGGCTTTAGCAAAAGAATTGTTCTGGTTTCCCATACAACGCTTATCCCGATTTTAAGAACGGTACAGAATTTATGGACCATTGAGCAGGGCAATCGGGCCACAAAAGAGATCGCTGATAAGGCAGGGGATATTTATAATAAAATAACTTCCCTTGCGGACAATGTTTTAAGATTAGGCCAACAAATGGGTACGGCAAGCCGAACATATAACAAAGTTGTCAATGACATTAGTGGTCAGCAAGGCCTTTATGGAAAAGTTGATAGATTCCATCATCTGTCTGAAAAAGTGAAAAAAAAGTTGCCAGAATTAGAGGCTCAATATATTGATTATGAAACTGAAAAACTTGAGGTTTTGGAACTGCCGCAAACCAACCAAGACCAAATAACAGATCAATCTGATTAGCTTGAATCATTTTGATCGCTATAACAGTTTGGGTCAGAAGAAAAACCGCTACAATTATTTTAGAACTCTTTCTTCGCTTTGTTCTAGCTCGAGGAGCTTTTGTTTGCGCTCAGCGGCCCAGCGATAGCCCCCGACCCCGCCCGATTTTGGGATAATACGGTGGCAAGGAATCACCAACGCCACAGGGTTCGTTGCGCAGGCCCGTGCAACAGCGCGTGCGGCCTTTGGTTGGCCTAGTGCATTGGCGACATCACTATAGTTATATGTCTGACCCGCTGGAATAGTTCGCAGGTGGTCCCATACTTTACGCTGAAAGGCTGTTGCTTTCAGGTCATAGGGTAGCATCGGCCACGCCGCCTGCCCTGCTAAATAATCGACCAAAACCTGCGTCCATTTGGTCAACTGTTTGTCAGACTCGATTAAATCAGCACCGTGAAATTCTTGGGCTAGCTTGATACGCAGGGCATTTTCGTCGTCGCCCAGCTGTACTGAGCAAATCCCTTTTTCAGTCGCGGCAATGAGCATCATACCAAGTGCACAAGATACCAGTGAATACCATATCTGATGATTTTTACCGCCTTGTTGATAGGCTTTCGGTGTCATCCCTATATAGCGATGAGCAAATTCATACACACGACTGCTAGAGCTAAATCCTGCTTCATACAGTGCACCTGATATGTCATCGCCTTGTTGTAACAGTTTTTTAAACACTTGCTGGCGATGATTATCGCTGAAACTGCGCGGTGAAATGCCAAGCCCATCAGAAAATATTTTCTGGAAGTGATTAGGACTAAGCCCCACATGCGCTGCGACTGCACTTAGCTTCGGTATCCCGTCCTGAGCAACGATGAAAGCACACGCTTTTTTTATAATCTCTTGGCTATTCACTTGGCGTGCAAGGCAACGCTTGCAAGCACGGTAGCCAGCGGTTTCTGCCTGTTCATTTGTTTTATAATATTCAACATTAACGTGGTTTGGCGTGCGCGATTTACACGATGGCTTACAGTAAATTCCTGTCGTTTTAATAGCATAGACAAAAACACCATCATAATGAGCATCATTGGATATGACAGCCTGCCATTTGGTTTCAGTTTTCATGAAATGTCTCCTGATTTTTGCGTGAAGCGTTTGATCAGACGCCCGTCAATACAGATCAAGCCCAAGAAGATGATCGCCATACCATAAAACGTCGTTGCTTCCATGGTTTCACCCAGTAAACCCATCCCTAAAAGCAAAGCGCTAATGGGAATTAAAAAAGTCACTAATGCTAAATTGGTCGCGCCCGCACTGGCAAGAATATTGAAATAAAGCAAAAACGCCAAAGCTGTGCTTAGCAGAGCAATCGCAGCAACAGCCAATAAGCTATTTAGACTAGGCGTGATGGCTAAAGGGGCTTCAAAAACAAAAATAATAGGCAGCAGCACAAGGCTGGAGCAAACGAGCGTACCAGCTGCGTTGACAATTACAGGGGTTGCATGAAGACGCTTGCCCCATACACCTGCAAATGCATAAGAAATAGACGCCACTAATACCGCAATTTGTCCATAGCTATCAAAGTTTAAGCCCTGAGCCATAGCCGGCATCATCATCGCCATAACCCCAGTGAAGCCAACAAGAACCCCCACAAGCTTATGGGTCATCAAGCGTTCGTCTGTGGTTAAAATGTGCGCGACGAGCACCGTAAAAATTGGTGTTGTCGCATTTAAAATTGAGGCAAGACTGCCCGTGATATGTGTTTGACCCCAAACAATCAACGCATAAGGTAAAGCATTAGCCAGCAGCCCCATGACCAAAAATGTCCCCCATAGCGGTAAAGTCAGGGGGATTTTTTCACCGCGTATTTTAAGATAGGCAAGTAATGCAACCGCCGCTAAAGCGAGACGAAAGAACACAAGGGTAAACGGGGGAATATCTTCAAGGGCCACTTCTACGAAAAAGAACGACCCACCCCAAAGAATGGATAAGATTATTAATAAGCACCAGTTTTTTAACGACATTGCACGTTTCCTATATGTTTTGTATGCCCCAATAATAGAAGGTTAACGGGTGAATTATATCCAATTCTTACTGCGGTATATTTTTTAATTGGCGCACACCCATCATACATAATCAAGCAATAACCTTATCTTCTTTTGAGTCCGCATTTTTCATTATCAGTGGATCTATAAAAGATGCCCTGTGATCATGCGTTGTAATCTTTCTTAAAATCTTTCCTTGCACCCAAATCGCAAGCTGATAAAAATAGGCAGCATAAGAAGTAAGCGTAACAAATTAGGTGGACAACAAGTGCAGCATGTTGATGACTTTACCAAACGTATTGATCCAGAATTACAGCCTTACCTTAACAGTGTTCCTGCGATCCGAGTAGATAATCTCTCAATGGAACTGATTGCCATGGGCGCACGGCAACGACCCGTCTTGTTTCCACTTGTACCAGATGAAACCGTTGAAATTCTTGATGATTTTATCCCGTCTGGGGCTGCAATACGCATCTATAAACCAGCCGATAAAAATGAAAATTTGCCTGTTTTTGTGTATTTTTATGGTGGGGGATTTTTCACAGGTGGCTTGGACCATAATGACAGCTTGTGCCAAAATATTGTGAAATCAC